>CAYZGY010000277.1:0-9223 GCA_964478085.1 uncultured Planctomycetia bacterium | reverse complement strand
CTTTACCTGTATCGTGTCGATCTCATGAGCGTCGATGCGATCGGAGAGTTCACGGATCGAGACCTTCGAGCGAACGAGCGCCCCGATAAACAATGAGATTCCAGTAACGCAGGTCTTCCGATGACGCTGAAGATGAGTGAGACCTCCCAATAATCCGTCACGTTTCCCTCCTCACTGACTCACGTGAGACCGAATGATGAACTCATCGAAACTGCTCTTCATGCCGCACGACCCCACGCCTCGCAGCCGAAAAACAGGCAATCCGTTCGGATCGAGTCGTCCTGGCCCTCATTCGCGGAGACCCGATATACGAGTCGTACAGCTCGCCGCTCTGATGCTGTTCTTCGTCGCAGCCGATTCGCTGAGCGCGCAATCGTGCCTGCTGGGGCTCGGTTCGGGCTTCCCCGTCCCGTCGCGCACGCTCAACTTCGACACGGGCGACTTCAACGAGGATGGGATGGCGGACTTGGTTCTTCTCGCCGGCCGACCACGGGACTATTCCGTGACACTGCACTTCGGAACGAGCTCCGGACTCTCCCCCCAGTCGACCTCGGTGGTGTCGGGGCTTGCCCACTTTTACACTCTCCTGCTCGTGACCGACGTCGACCGGGACGGCCACGATGATGTCATCCTCGCCGTTGAGTGGGGCGACCACGTCGAAGTTTACCTGGGTGACGGAACAGGCCTGTTCGCCTCACCGATCACCACGGTCGTCTCGGATGTCGTAACGTGTCTCATCGAGGCCGACCTCAACGCGGACCAGCAACCCTATCTTCTCACGGGCGCGCGCAGCCTGCTGCTCGGCTCCGGCGAGGGGAGGTTCGTCGAGCGACTCGATGAGGATATCTGGTTCCCATCTGAATCCGCGGCGCCAGGCGACTTCGACGGCGACGGACATCTCGATGTGGCTTTCGCGAGCTTGAGTATGGGAGGAGTCTTCGTTCTGCTCGGCGACGGGACGGGAGATCTTTCGGCGCCCGTGCATTCAGAGACTTTTTCCTGGGTCATGGACGTCGTGACCGCCGACCTCGACGGGGACAACATCCTGGACCTCGTGGTCTCCTGGAACGAAGGCAGATCTGTTTCCCTTCTGCGTGGCGCCGGTGACGGGACCTTCGACCTGGTCGATCCCGCGTTGTGGAATCGCGACGTTGGAACTCGATCCAACCTGGCGGTCACGGCGGATCTCGTCACGACCAACCTGGCGGTCACGGATCTCGACGAAGATGGTCACCTCGACATTCTGATCGCCACCGACGACGGCCTGGTCGTCTTTCACCGTTTCGGCGAGCGCGTGGAGCTCTCGACCCCTTCTCCTGCGGGTAGAATTCTCGCGGGCGCGGACTTCAACGGCGACGGTCACTCCGATGTCGGGATGCTCGTCGATTCCGGACGTTCGATCGAATTCGTCGTGCTCTCGAACGGCCTGGGGCTCACGGCATCCGAACTCGACTGCAACCAGAATGACATACCGGACGGCTGCGACCTGAGCCTGGGCGTAAGCCTCGACTGCAACGTCAACGGCGTTCCCGACGAATGCGACATATCCTCAGGCGAAGAGGCCGACTGCAACGAGAATGACATCCCCGACAGCTGCGAGAGCGACTGTAACGGCAACGGCGTACCCGATGAATGTGATTTGCGTTCGCGAGAGAGCAGCGACTGCAACGGGAACGGGCTCCCGGACGAGTGCGACATCGCATCGCGATTCAGTTTCGACTGCAATCGCAACGGTGTTCCCGATTCTTGCGACATCTCGAGCGGTGCCTCGCGTGACTGCAATCACAATGGAGTGCCGGACTCTTGCGACCGCGAACTGAATCTCGACATCTACCGTGAGTATGTGACCGACTTGATGCCAGGGTGTGGCAGCTACTTGAGTGACCTCTGCGTCGCCGACCTCGACGATAACGGCCAAAGCGACATCGTCGTCTCCGTCGATGCGACTTGTCGCGGTGCAGAGCACGTAGGAGAACTGGGCGATTCCGATGAGATCATGGTCTTTCTGAACGCGGGAACTTCCGACGAGCGGAGCCTCACCCTTGACTTCGAGGAAGACGTGAGAGCCGTTGTTGCGGCCGACTTTACCGGGGACGATATCGTCGATCTGCTCGCGGTCCTCGGAGAACGGATTCTCCTCTTTCCCGGGCAGGGAGATGGACAGTTTGCGGAGGCCTCCACGCAGCCCGTCGGTTACATAATCGACAGCCTGAAAGTCGCGGACATCGACGGCGACGGACGGCTTGACCTCTTGGCTCGACCGTTCTGGAGTGTCCTCGTCCACGTGCACCTCGGGATCGAGGGTGGTCACTTTGCCGACCCGATCTCCGTGGAGGCCTCCTCGCCGACGATTCCCGATTTCGTCGTGGTAGACGTCAACGGCGATCAGATTGCGGATATAGTGACCGCGGACTTCTCGAGCAGGTCACTCTCGATCTTTCACGGCGACGGAGCTTCCGGCTTCCTGGAAAGGCGGAGCGTCGATGTCGGAGATCGGCCCTATCGCATCCACGTCGCTGATCTTGGCAACGACGGCGACGCGGATCTCATCGTCGCGACGAGAGACGCCCCATCGGTGGTCATCTGCTTCGAGAACGACGGTAACGGTCAACTCTCGGCGACCCAGCATCTGGCGGTCGGCCGCGGAAGGATCGAAACTCGACTGGGCGACCTCGACGGAGACCAGCAAGACGATCTCGTCGTGCTGAATCGCGAGCTCCCCGACGGAGATCGACCGGGTGCCGCGTACGTGAGCGTGTTTCGAGGACGGCAAGACGGTGTTTTCGACGACCTGCCCCGTCACATTGCCGTACATGACAGCGGAGACCGTTTCATCTCGAGGACCCACCTCGAGATCGACGACATGAACCAGGACGGCGAGCTGGATCTGGTCATCGGGCTCGCGGTACGACACGACGAAACCGAATCGGTCGTCAAGATCGTCTCGGTCGTTACGGAAGAACCACCCGAGTCGTGTGTCGACGAATTCCAGCGAGGCGACTGGAACAGCGATGGCGACGTCGATGTTTCCGACGCCGTATTCGGACTCAACGCGCTTTTCCTCGACATCAACCAACCGGAGTGCCGTAGGGCAGCCGACGCGGACGACGACGGCGAGCTCAACATCACCGACCCCATCTTCATCCTGCGATTCCTCTTTGCCGGAGGCGCAACGCCCCCGGCGCCGTTCCCTGAGTGTGGCCAAGATCCGACTTTCGACGAGTTGAGCTGCGGACCGACGGCGGTCTGCGAGTGAATCTCGCCGCGGACACGATTGTCGACCGGCTCTGAGTGTCTCATCCAGAACACGGCGCCGCAGCAGCCGTCTCCGTCGAGCAGGGAGCCGCTTCCGAGACTCGCGGTGTCCCCCTTTTGGAGAGCCGGCGCCCGGACCAGCGTTTCGGTCCACTCGCAACCCCCTCGGCCACCGACCGCCGCCCGGGGGTTGGGCCCCCCCCCCCCCCCCCCGCCCCCCGGGGGGGGGGGGGGGGGGTGGCGACGTCGAGACGCCAAAGCAGGTCGAAAACGACGGGCACTGCGTGGAGTGTCGCGTGGTCGAGAATACGGCCTGTCCCGCGGAGTGAGATCACGACCGATCTACCGGCCTCGTTACATGTCCGATACTCGGGCTCTCGCCGCTTGTCGTATGATGTGCCGAGTACTGAAACCCGGGAACGGAGAACGTCCATGAAACCAAAGCGACTGACCAAACGCTGGCTCCTCCTGTCGGCCGGCCTTCTGACGATCGTGCTCGGCTGGGTGGCGATCGATCACGCCCCCGGGCTCTACAATCTTTGGCGGCTCGAGCACGGATCAGTCGAGGAACGCATCGAGGTCGTGCGCTGCATCGAAGAGACCATCCCGATCCGCGCCCGACGTATCCTCACCGAAGTCGCGCGCGACGACGAGGCTCCCGAGGTTCGCGTCGAGGCGACGTGGGCGCTCATACGTCTCCTCGGTGCCGAGTTAGACGACGACGCCTACGACTCGGTCGCGAGAAGCATGCGCATGCTCGCGCGGCAGTTGCCCTACGTTCCGCGCCTCTCCAACTTCCTCACGTGACAGAACATCGTCCCGGACCCCGGGTGGGTCCAAGAGAACATCCCCACGAGCGCCATTTTCGTTTTCGAACGCCTCATCGCTGACTATCAGAACCCCGAGCGTCGGACCCTGCACATCAACCCGGAGAATGTCAACGCGAAGCAGCTGTCGGAAGAGTACCGAGCGTTTTTGTGGGTGCTCGCGACTCTACGGGGGGACTTCCGCCCCGGAAAGCACTTCGCCTTCCCGGGGATCCCGGCGGGATTGCAAGCGTCGATCGATTCGCAAGCATCCCCCTCGTCGCTTGCAAGATCGAGCGAAGAGGGGATCTGAGCCGGGAAACGGGCAGAAAAGAAAGGTGTCGGAAAAGAAAGGTGTCGGACTCCTTTCTTGGCCCCGTGTTCGTCTGTGTCCGCAGCTCAAGCCGCCTCCCGCGCCGGACGCACGCGGGAGGCGGTGAGAGCAGATCGTCGCGTCGAGCGTGTCGAGCCCTCGGACAGGCGCGTTCGACGCGACGACGAGAGCTGAAGAGAGCGGAGCTGGATGAGCGACTGACTCGGCGAATCATCGAATTGGCGTGCCAGTTCGGTCGCTACGGCTATCGCCGAGTCGGTGATCTTCTTCGACGGACTGGCTGGGGTGAACTAGGCTTTTGCGCGCCAGGCCACGATACGATCCATGGCCTCCTCTATGGCGTCGGTCGCTCCGGAATAAGAGAACCGGATGAAGTGCTGACCGGTTGCCGGACAGAAGTCAGAACCTGGCGCGGGAAGAACTCCGCAACCCTCCAGCATCTCGATACAGAACTCGACGCTGTCTTCATGCAAGTGCTGGACATGACAGTAGATATAGAAAGCGCCTTGAGGCGCCGTGAACCGGTCGAAACCCGCCGCCGGAAGACGCTCGAGCAGAATGTCACGGTTCCGACGGTATCGCACGACGTGATGATCAAGCTCGTCACGGCAATCAAGGGCATGCAAGGCGGCAATTTGCGATGGAGCCGGGGGGCAAAGGTACAGGTTGTGCGCGAGATTCGAGACCGGCTCGACGAGGTACTCGGGAAGCACCATCCAACCCAGACGCCAGCCGGCCATGGAATAGTATTTTGAGAAGCTGTTGATGACGATGGCTTCATCCGAGAACGAGCAAGCCGTCGCCTGCGCTACGTCGTCGTAGACGATACCGTGATAGATCTCGTCCGAGATCAAACGGATGCTCTTTTTCTCGCAGTACTCGGCCAGCTCTTTCAAGTGTTCCGGCTCGACCATGGAGCCCGTGGGGTTGCCTGGGCTGGCCAGAATCAGCGCATCGATTTCTCCGTCAACGGCCTCGATATCGGCGATGGTCGGTTGAAAGTGGTTCTCCATCGAGGTTTCGATCGGGACACACTCAACGCCGAGCGTTCCGATGGCGTAGCGGTAGCCATAGTAAAACGGCTGGGGCAGACCAACGCGTTGCCCTACATCGAAGCAAGCGATGACCGCTAAGATCATCGCTCCAGAAGCTCCGAACGTGATGACGATTCGTTCCGGATCGACTTTCGTGTCGTAAAGCTCGAAGTACTGTCTCGAAAGCCGTTCTCGCAGCGCGAGGCTACCGACGGCCGGTGTATAGCCGAGCGTCGAATCCCGGCTCGCGCGTTCGACGGCCTGGACCGTTCCCTCCGGAGCTCCAGTGCTGGGCTGCCCTACCTGCAAGTAGATAACCTTTTGCCCCTTGGCTTCAACGGAGCGCGCTCGAGCTTGAAGTAGCTCGGCGATACTCGGAGTCGATCCGCGGTGAGAAGGCCGGAAGTGTGGATTAACTGACATGTGCGGCTCCTTCGGGATAGGGACTCGGTGCGGCGGCAAGAGAGCGATGGTGGTCGTGTCAAGATCCGAGCTGTGCGTAGCGGGGAGACCACATCGTTTGATCGATCAACCGCGGCACTTCGTCCGGCTCGACGAACTCGGCCACTCCCTGCTCGATCGCTTCGGCCGCCACGGCGATGGCGATATGGCGGGAGACTTTACGAATTTTCTGCAGCGCTGGCAGAAGAGACGCGTTGGGGTCGGCCAGCGCGAGCGAGGTCTCCTTCAAAGCGATCGCGGCCGCCATGAACATCTCGTCAGTGACCCGACGCGCGCCGCAGGCCAGGACTCCCAATCCTATTGCGGGGAAGACGTAACTGTTGTTGCACTGTGCAATGACGTGTGTGCGACCGCCGATCGTCACCGGGTCGAATGGGCTTCCAGTCGCGATGAGAGCGCGCGAGTCGGTCCAGCGTAAGAGGTCCGCCGGCTTTGCCTCCGCGCGTGACGTGGGGTTGGAGAGCGGAAAGATGATCGGTCGGTCAACGTGCTTTGCCATCTCTCGAATGATGGGCTCCTCGAACGCGCCCGCCTGCCCCGTCGCGCCCACCAGAACCGTCGGCTTCGCGTTGCGAACGACATCGCCGAAGGAAATGGGCGCGGAAAGGTCACAGTCCCAATGGGCCAGATCAGCCAGCGCTTGGCTCACCCCTCGGTGGCCTTCATCGAGATCGGCTCGCCCGTCATGTAGGAGACCATCACAGTCGAGCACATAGAACCGACTGCGCGCCTCCTCGAGGCTCAAGCCCGTGCGCTGCATCACTTGCACCAACTGTTCGCTGATGCCCAAGCCCGCCGAGCCGGCCCCGAGCATGACGAAGCGCTGGTCCTTCAGCTCGCCACCGGCGGCCTTTACCGCTACGAGAATGGTGCCGGTCGTAACGGCCGCGGTGCCTTGAATGTCGTCATTGAACGTGCACAAACGATCTCGATACCGTGCGAGGATCGGCTCCGCATCCACCGAAGCGAAGTCTTCCCATTGCAACAGGACATGGGGGAATCGACGTTCGACGGCCTGGACAAAGCGCTCGACGAAACGATCGTACTCCGGCCCCTTGACGCGCTCGTGCCGCCAACCGATATACAGAGGATCCTTCAGTCGTTCTTCGTTATTCGTCCCCAGATCGAGCACCACCGGTAGAGTTCGCGCCGGGTCGATGCCTCCACACAAGGTGTAGAGCGAGAGCTTCCCGATCGGGATTCCCATGCCACCGGCACCCTGGTCGCCCAGGCCCAGAATACGCTCTCCGTCCGTGACCACGATCACGTCGATCTCTCGATCGACGTTGTTGAGAGCCTGCTCCATCAGCTCTCGCTCCGGGTAGGACAAGAAGAGACCTCGCGGTCGACGATAGATCTGACTGAACTCCTGACACGCCTGACCGACGATCGGGGTGTAGACGATCGGCATCATCTCGGTGATGTGCTCGAGCATCAGAGCGTAGAAGAGTGTCTCGTTCTCGTCCTGCAGCTGCCGCAAATAAACGTGCTTTTCAAGACCGCTCGATTTGGAAGCGAACGCTTCATAAACGCGCTCCAGCTGCTCGTCTAAGGTGTCGATATGCGGCGGCAGCAAACCCAGCAGGCCGAGTCTCACCCGCTCATCTTCGGTGAACGCGGTGCCTTTGTTGAAGAGCGGCGATTCCAGTAGCTCCTGGCCACGTAGAGCTGGTGTCGTGGCTGACGGTTCCGTCTGGGACACGGGTTGCACTCCTTTCAGAAGGTGTCACTTCACGAGAACGAACATTGGCACGCCGAGATTCTCGTTTCCAGGGTCAGTCGAAGACATGACCGTGTTCGTAGCGCTCATCGTGACCGGCCGCCGCGGTAAGGGAGGCCACGTTCGACTTCGTGAAGAAGCCCTCGTAGCCATGACACCGCTCGACATATTCCGTGATGAGAATCGAGTACTGAGAGTGCTTCGAGAAGATCTGCTTCAGGTTGGGGTCATCCTTGCACTCCCCGACCACGTGGGCCAGGAACGCAACGCCTTTCTCCCCCAAGGTACGGACAACATAGTCGACGTTCTTCTCTCCGGCTCGGTGATCGCCGTCGGCGACTTCGTAGGCGATGTGGTGCATTCGCCGTCCGAAGTTCCTGACGAACTCTTCCGTCGGCATCGGTCGATTCTCGAACGAGTTCACGAACGAAGGAGTGTTATTCGCTGTAAAGACCTTCGCGGGTGAGCGCTTGTCGTCTTCGACGTCGCCGTTGCGATTCACGTTCGTCGACGAGTTCATCTCGGAGATGTTGAACGCTCCCCAGAAGTAGTAGTGGGACATGGTGAGGAACTCCAGGATCGCGTCCTCGCGTTCACCGGCCAGGACTCGCGTCGCCATATGGTCCACGCCGAGCACCAGTGGATCCAGTCGTTGCTCCTTGGAGAACTCCGCGATTTCAGCCAGCTCCTCTTGCTCCGCGGCGCTCAAGTCCGCGCGTTCCCCGAGTTGTAACGCGTCGAAGTCGTCGATGTCCAGCTGGCAATAGCCAACGCGATTACAGGTGTAGTCCGAGGGGAAAGTGAACAGCATGTGCGATTCCGTATACAGCGGATTCGTCGTTTCATGATGGTAGTTGAAGCGCACGTTATGCGACTCGAGAGCCTCTCGTGTGGCCTCAAGGTCCTCGGTGTGAAAGATCTCGCCGACATACCGAGCATTGCGTTTCTGATTGGAGAGTGGGTAGAGACGGTTGAACATCGTGAGTTCGTCGGAATAGTCACGGCTCAACGGCTCCATCACGATGAGTCGAGGATACTCCGGCCGCGATGTCAGCACGAACAGGCGGTGGGTCTCACTCTTGAATCCCGCGGTGTATCGATAGGGCCCCATCAAGTAGAGTTCGCGTAAATAGGCCAACGCATCGCCGTGCTCGATCTGGATCACGATGCCCCGCATGTCCCCCAGCAACTCCTCGAGCCCGGCCGCGCGCCGTCGTTCGTAGATTTTCCCTCGGTATTCCTCGAAGAAGTCTGAATTCTTCTTGTCGCCCTGGGGGACATAACTCAGGCAATCGATGGTCACGTTGCTCTCCTTTGACGTTGTCGATAGCCACAAACGGGGAACGCCGTGTGGCAAAGTGTCAGCAAGAACCTCCCTTCACCAGCGGACGTTGGCCTTTGCGCTTCGTCTGATGCCAGCTGTCAGGCAAATGCGTGAGGCTGGTGAATCTGACGAAGTTCGTCGGCAGAACGTCAAGGACCCGATAGCCGGGGAGGGGGCAGCGGGATTCTCTCATGCAAAGCGAGCGGTTGAAAGATCGCGCCGCAGCTCCGTGGAAAGCCGTGTCGTCCGTCGGAACGGTCACTCCTGAAGAGCCTGAACCGCCGTGGC
>CAYZGY010000276.1:0-9244 GCA_964478085.1 uncultured Planctomycetia bacterium | reverse complement strand
CCGCCTCGAGGAAGACCTGGCGGCGCTTGACGTCGATCTCGCCGAGGATGTGGAGGATCTCGGCGTAGTCTTCGCGCTCGGCCTGAATGATCAGGGAGTTCGTCTCTTCGTGGGGGACGATCAGCGTCGGGATGACACCGTTCGCGCCGCCACCGACTCCGCCCGTACGGGCTGCCGCCGCTGCGCCACCCGCTCCCGGTGTGTTGACGCCCGCACGGCCCGGGATACGGTTTCGGCTACGCGCCGAGGTTCCGAGGCCTCGCGTTCCCGAACGTCCTCCGCCTCCGCCGACCACGTCGGTGATCACGGCGGCGACGTCGATCGCCTTGAGGTAGCGCATGCGGTAGATCTGCGTCTTGAGGCGTCGAATGTCGAAGCGCGTGTCGAGCTCGCGGATGAGCATGTTGATGTCTTCGAGATCCTGCTGGTTGTACGTCGTGACGATGATCTTCTGCGTGCGCGGATCGGCGATGAGTGCCGTCTCGAAGTCCTGCGCGCCGAGGCGCGAGCGAGAGGTGGACGTCGTCGGGGTTCGGCGGGCACCGGTGCTACTCGTTGTCGAGGTTCGCGGGACGCCCGGACGCGACGTGTTTCGCGCTCGGTTCGACTCCTGGAGGAACTGCTCGATGATCGAGACGAGCTCCGAGGCGTCCGCTTCGCGAGCCTCGATGATGTGGACGATGCGCTTGGGCAGGTCCTCTTCGACGTCAACGATCTTGAGGAGCTTGAGGATGTAGTCGAGGAGTCCGAACTTCGCGGTGATGATCAGCGTCTGCGTGCCGCGCACCAAGACGGCGGCGAAGTTGCTGCCTCCGCGTGAGCGAGCGGCGGCACCGCCGGTCGTCCCGCCGCCACCCGTGCTCCCGATAAGCTGGTTGAGCGACTGGATCGCGTCACCGGGATCGACGTGCTCGAGCGTGAAGACCATCGTCGCGATCTCGTCGTTCTCGAGGTCGAGATCCTTGTCGACGAGCTCGCTGTCGTGGAGCGAGGCACCGTCGGGACCGATGCCGATGACGACGTTCTCCTTGATGTCGCCACCCCGCGTTCCGCCCGTCGCGGACGTCACGGTGATGATCTCGCGATCGTTCTCGAGCTTGCGCATGACGACGAGGAAGCCGTTCGCGTCGAGGATCGCTTTGACGATGTGGTAGTCGGCGTCGTAGATCGCGGCGGTGATATTGATCGTCTGAGCCTGACGTGCCGCGGCACCTGCGCTCGTTCCGGCCGAGAAGATGACGGGCTTGCCCGTGTAGTCGGCGAGAAAGCGCATGAACTCATCGACGGGAACCTGGCCCGCGGTGATGTCGACGCGCTTGCCCTGGAGCTTGAGGTCCGGGGTGAATCGACGATCGTTGTCCTCGGCGTCGGACTCGTCGCCCTCGGCGACGTTGGCGTTGCCCGCGTTCGCGTTGCCCGCGTTCGCGTTGCCAGCGTTCGCGTTGCCAGCGTTCGCGTTGCCGGCGTTGCCCGCGTTCGCGTTGCCGGCGTTCGCGTTGCCGGCGTTCGCGTTGCCGGCGTTCGCGTTGTCGGCGTTCGCGTTGCCCGCGTTGCCCGCGTTGCCCGCGTTGCCCGCGTCGGCATTGCCCGCGTTGTCGCCGTTTTCTTGGCCGGCCGGCTCTGCCTGTGCGAGCAGCAGATCATCATCGCGCTCGTCGCGGCCGTCTTGAATCCGACGGGACTGCGTCGACTCTCCCGCCGGGGCACGAGCCGTGCGCTTGCGCGCGGACGCGCCTCGATCTTGGGCGTCGACGGCGCTGGGCCAGAGACCGATCGCCAAGGTCAGTACGGTTGCGAGAGCGAGACCGCGAGAGGCGGTGTGGTTTCGAGTCATGAGCATGGAAAAGGTGTGCTCGCTACTGAGGGGACTTCGATTCGGGGTCCGAGGACCGGACCTGGCGGGGCCGTGGAGGCTCACTGAGCTTCTACGCTTCCCGTACGCGAACAGCCACTCGCATGAGCAACGGCCGTGCCACGTTTCCCCTGATCCCCGACGAAGTTTTCAAATCCCGACGTTCCAATGTCTTACGAAAGTGGCCTTGCGGCCCGAGGCGGATCTTCTCGGCCGTGGACCTCGTCACCCCACACTCGACTGTTTTCTCATCGAACACTCGAACCCGAGGGATGGCCCACGCAGTATGCATATCGTCGGCGCTCTCCCAAGTTCGCTTTAGCAAGCTGTGGTAAGCGTTTGCGAGCTGTTCGGAGGATGTCCGTGATGAAGGGGATGGAAGGCCCGGATAACGGTAGCGAAAGGCCGGCGAGGCGGACTCGCGGGGTCGCCGTTACCGGTCGCTCGAACGGCGCGACAGGGGCCGGTCGAGGACCTCGAGGAGGGCCCGGATCTTCTGCTCGAGCTCGCGATCGCAGCGGAAGAGCAGGTGGTTGCCCCATTTCGCGACGGTCACGTGGACACGGTCGCGCTCGCCTTTCGTGAGCTTGTTGATCAGCAGGGGCTCGATCTTGCTCGCGGGGCGATGGCGCGCTCGGTAGGGGAAGAGGTGCGGACGTCCGACGTCGCTCTGCTTCTCGACCTGTCGATGGATCGCGCCGAGGTCCTCGATCCACTCTCGCTTCGGTGACCAGAGGAGAATCTTACCGGTTCTTTCGTGGGGCACCGCGACGATGCGTCGCGCGTTTTCCGGTAACTTCGCGTTGTGGGTCTCGACGGAGGCCTTGATGCTCTCCCAAGTCGGGGCGAAGTCTTTGCGTGTGACTTGGAGCACCTTCCGGTAAGTCACGGCTTCCGGAACCCAATTCGGGTCGCGCGAGGCGACGACGATCTGACCCTTTTCCGGATGATCCCAGAGGTGCACCCAGAGCTGGTTCGCTGCGAGGAGCACCTTGAGCTCCTCGAGCGTCAGCGGTCGACGCCCCAGCGCATTGGGGATCTTGATCTGGATCTCGTTGACGACCTTCGACTCGACGCGCACGGGGCGATTGAGCAGCTTGCCGACGAGGCGGAGGATCGCTGGCGCGCGGTAGACGCCCGGGTGAGGGAGAACGGCCGTCTGGCGACGCTCGCGCCTCTTCGGCTTCGCTCGTCGCTTGGCCGGGTTCGGAGCCCTCCGTGCGGGACGTGCCTTCTTCGGCGCCTTGCGCTCGCCCGGTCGTCCTTTGTGCGCCGCGGGAGGTTTCCCGAGCCCGCCGACGTCTTTCGAGTCGGGACCGTTCTCGGCCCGAAGACTGTAGGGCGGCAGCGAGGCGGCCAGGACGGCGAGTCCTGCGATCGTGCGCGAAAGCGTCTCGGGGCGAAAGATCATGAAGAACGTCAAACCTCGTAGTTTTTCAGCTTCGAGTAAAGCGTACAGCGTTCGATCCCGAGCAGCTCCGACGCGCGCTTCTTGTTCCCCTTCGTGTGCTCGAGCGTGCGCAGGACGTGGCGCTTCTCGAGCTCTTGAAGGCTGATCGGCTCCCAGGCTTCGCCGTTTCCGGCGGAGGCCTTGCGCTCGGGGAGGATCAAGTCGTCGGGCTTGATCTCGCGACTGTCGCCGAGGACGAGCGCGCTCTCGACGACGTTGCGCAGCTGTCGGACGTTGCCGGGCCAACTGTACCTCATGAGCTTCTTCTCGGCGCTCGCGGAGATTTTCTTGGGTCGTCCTCCTTCGGCGTGCGCCGCGAGGAAGTGCTCGGCGAGCGGAACGATGTCGTCCGGGCGCTCGCGCAGCGGCGGCAGCTTTACCTGAAGTACGCCGAGGCGGTAGTAGAGATCTTCTCGGAACTCCTTCTTCTCGACCTCTTCGAGGAGATCCTTGTTCGTCGCGGCGATGATGCGTACGTCGACCTCGACCGGATCGACGCCACCGACGCGCTCGAAGCGTTTCTCCTCGAGGAGGCGCAGGAGCTTCGCCTGGCACGCGAGCGTCATCTCGCCGAGCTCGTCGAGGAATACCGTCCCGCCGTTCGCGAGCTCGAAGCGACCCTTCTTGCGAGCGACCGCGCCCGTGAACGCACCACGCTCGTGTCCGAAGAGCTCACTCTCGATGAGGTTCTCGGGAAGCGCCGCACAGTTGATCGCGACGAACGGGCGTCCGCGTCGCGGGCTGCCGTAGTGGAGCGCCGAGCTCACGAGCTCCTTACCGGTGCCGGTCTCGCCTTGGATCAGGACGGTCATCGGCGTCGGGGCGGCGCGGCGGATGAAGTCGAGCACCTCGCGCATCGGCTCGGACGATCCGATGATGCGTCGAGTCTCCGAGATCGACCGCATCAGGTTGCGATTCTCGTCGATGAGTCGGACTTGCTCGTCGAGACGCTCGAGCACGCCGCCGAGAGGCTCGGCGATGATCTGCAGGTACTCGAGAACGTCCTCGCTGAAGGGCTCGTCGATCGCGCGACGATCGAAGTAGAGGATTCCCGTGACTTTCTCACCACCCAGCACCGGAACGGCGACTGAGTAGAGAGGTGCGGCTGCCGCGTTCTTGCGGCCCGCGCCCTTCGTCGTTCCGTCGTCCTCGGACGTCGAGAGGAGCGCTTTGCCTTCGTCGGCGACGCGCTGGACGACCGCCAAGCTCGCGAGGAACTTCGCCTCGAGCGCCTCGGGTCCCTTCGACTGAGCGCGTGCGACCCAGCGTTTGCCATCTCGGACGAGAAACGCGCCGTGATCTGCGCGAATCGTGTCGACGACGGTCGCGAAGATGTCGTCGAACAGATCGGCCGAGGAGGTCGCCCCTGCGATTCGTCTCGAAAGCTCGACGATGCGCTCCATGCCCGAGATCGTGTCGCGGATCGCGTCGGCGTTCTCGTCCGTCTCGGTAGCGCCGTTCGTCGGATTCGCGAGACGACCGATGATGCGGGAGGGAGAGCCGGCGCAGGGCTCGATCTCCTTGATGATCGTCGACGCGACTCCGCCCACCTCGACGAGCTGCGCCTCGTCTTCGAAGCGGAGCTCCGAGTCGCCGATGACGAGCAGGTCGCCGTCCTTGAGCCAAGATTGCTCGACGGGATCGCCGTTGAGAAACGTCTTGTTGCGCGAGCCGAGGTCGACCAGGCGACAGCCGCCGGGAGAGATCTCGACGCGGCAGTGCTCGCGGGAGATGGCGCTGTCCTGGAGTGGCACCTCGACACGAGGATCACGGCCGAGGATCACGTTCGCCAACTCTCCCGAATCGGGGCGCTCGAGCTCGTACTCGTTGCCGAGATCGGGACCGTCGATAACGATCAGTCTTGCCATGGTGTCTTCTCGAGTCGATGTCCGTTCGGGACGCCCGAAAGGACGAGCTCTTGGACCGCGCCTTCGTACGGCAGCTGCGCTCCAGCGAGGTGAAGCACGACCGCGCTCTCGGACCAATCGGTGCCGGGGAGCGTTCCGTCGTACGAGTAGATGGCCTTGGTCGAATCCCGCGAATCGCCGTTCGTGCTGACGATCTTGACGCCGAGTTCGGTGTCCGTCGCGCCTTCCGGCGTGCGCAGCTCGATGAAGAGTTTGCACGGAAACTCGTCGTAGACCGCACGGATGGGCGCACACGGCGGATCGAGCGTGACGAGGTCTCCGTGTCGTTCGGCGGAGATCGGCGTATCGGTTTCCTGGGCTCCGGTCCAGCGAATCATGAGTCTTCGTCGTTTGCTCCCGAGCGGATCGACGAGCGAGACTCTCAGGTCGTCGAATCGTGACAGTTCGGCGACGACGAGCTGAACCTCGTCGAGTCGCTGGAACGGATACGCGCACGTGAGCGGGCCGGCGAAGTTCTTCCAGCGCAGGGCGCCGGACTTCAGGCTCGGTATCTCGACGTTCTCGGCCGAGGCTTCAACAGGATCCACGAACAGGAACGTGTCGAGAAATCGCGCTTCGTCGCTCTCGGTCGCCTTCGCGAAATCGAACGCGAACACGGCGCCGCCGACCTGTCGCTTGCTGTACCAGTCCCCGAGACGACTGGCGTGAGCGAAAGCCGGAGTCGTGTTCTTGTCTCGAGTCGTCCACCACACGGCGACGCTCGCGACGGCGACGAGGAGCAGCGTCGTCATCACGAGAGCGAGGCGAGCGGATGACGACTTGGCGATCAGCGGCTCCCCGAATCGGCCGCCGCTGCGGGAGGTCGCGGTCGGTGTCTGATCAGCTGCGACGAAGCGCAGGTCGGCGAGAAGCTCGTCGTAGGTTCGGTAGCGGTCGTCGGCGTCTTTGGCCATCATGCGACCGATGACCGCGGTGAGGCCGCGTGGGATCTCGGTGCGCACTTCGTGAGGAGCGCGCGGATCGTCCTCGACGTGAGAGACGATGACGGCGATCTGTGATTTGCCTTCGAACGGCGGCGCGCCCGTGACCATGTGGTAGAGCGTCGCGCCGAGCGAGTAGATGTCCGATCGCTCGTCGACCGTCAGGCCTCGACCTTGCTCCGGCGAGATGTAGTGTGGCGTCCCGAGCACCATGCCTTCGTCGGTGATCGTGTTCTTGCTCGCGACGTCCTTCGAGAGGCCGAAGTCGACGATCTTGACGTGGCCGTCCGGGCGCACGAGAAGGTTCGACGGTTTGATGTCGCGATGAATGACGCCTTTTTCGTGAGCGGCGTCGAGTCCTTCGGCGATGCGGATCGTCCAGTCGATCGCCTGCTCGACCGGGACGGGGCCGTCGGTGCGCAGCGCGTCGTCGACGGAGCGTCCCTCGACGAACTCCATGACGATCATCAGGCCGCCGCCCTGCTCCGATTCGATCGAGAAGATCTGGGCGATCGCCGGGTGCGAGAGGCTCGCGAGCGTTTGGGCCTCGCGGCGAAAGCGCGCCTGGTAGTACTCGTCACGACTGAACTTGTCGTGGAGCACCTTGACCGCGACCGACCGCTTGAGCGTCGGGTCGTGGCAGCGGAAGACCTTGCCCATGCCGCCCTCCCCGACCTTTCCCTCGATCACGTACGGGCCGAGGCGCTCGGAGGCGCTCGCGAGCGACTGCGTCTCGTCGCTCGCCCAGTCCGGCTCGTCCGGTGACGGTCGGGGCCTTTGAGGTGGCAGGGTTTCGTCAGGAGGCGCGTTCTCGTCCATAAGAAGTTTTATCGACTGTGTTTAGGGGGAATCTGAGGGGCGGGGGAGTGAATGGAATTCAAACACTATGAGGAGTGTAACTCGACCGTCTTGGGGTTCGTAAGAAAAAGCCGTGGAGGTCGACAAGAACTCACGTTTGAATGCCGCGGCGCGCACACATCTCATCAGGTCGCCTCGGGATGGATTCTCGGCCCACCGTATCCGCCATCGTTCCTACCTTCGACGAGGAGAGCCACATCGTCGCGTGTCTCGAGGCTCTGCGAGAGTCGGGCGTCGACGAGATCGTCGTCGTCGATGGCGGGAGCTCCGACACGACCGTCGAGGTCGCGCAGAGTGTCGCCGACATCGTCGTGGAGACCTCCCGCGGACTCTTCGATCAGCTCAACGAGGGCTCGAGGCACGCGACGGGAGACATTCTGCTCTTCCACTACGCGGACTCGGTCCTGAGCGAGGGGGCGTTCGCGGCGATGCGCGAGCGTTTCGAGGCGGAGGACCTCGAGGGCGGCGCGTTTCGTTTACGCTTCGATCGCGACGAGTTCTTTTACCGCTGGGTCGCGTTTTGGGCCGACGTGCGCAATCGGTTTTGGGTCAGGCCCTTCGGTGATCAGTCGATCTTCGTGCGCGCCGAGACGTTTCGCGAGCTCGGTGGCTTTCGCCCCGATCGTGCGCTCGCCGATCATGAGCTCGCCCGCGCGCTCCGTCGGCGTGGGCGCTTTCGCGTGCTCCCCGAGACCGTCGTCACGTCGACGCGTCGCTGGGAGAGCGAAGGGCGATTCCGCACGATGTTCCGCCATCTCAAAATCTCAACCTCGTACACCTTCGGGGCTCGACGAAGTCACGAGCGAGCGAAGCGCGACGCAGGCGAGCTGCGCCGCGTTCGCTGAGCGCGGATCGGCGAAGACGCAGATCGGCGAAGCCGCTATTCCGCGTTTTCGCGCCGCTTGAAGAGCCCGTAGACGAGACTGTCCTGAAGTGCTCGCCACGACGCCTCGATGAGGTTCGCGCTCGCACCGACCGTTCCCCAGGTTTCGCCGCTCTCGCGATCGGCCGACTCGATCATGACGCAGACGCGGGCGTCCGTTCCGGCCGATGCGTTGACGATGCGCACTTTGTAGTCTTGAAGCACGATCTCTTTGATCTCGGGATAGAACGGCCTGACCGCACTTCGTAGTGCTTCGTCGATCGCGTCGACGGGACCGACGCCTTCTCCGACGGCGAGGTACTCTTCATCGCCGACGCGAATCTTGACCGTCGCTTCGGTCACCGTCTCTCCCGTGCGACGGTGCGAGACCGCCGTGCGGTATCGGACGAGCTCGAAGAAGTCCGGGAGCTGACCCATGTGCTTGAGCATGATCAGCGTCGTCGAGGCTTCGGCGCCTTCGAAAACGTAGCCCTTGTTCTCGAGCTGCTTGATCTCGTCGACGGCCTCGCGGCTCGCGTCGGGGTGGTCCTCCAGGCTGATGCCTTCGGACTCGGCGAGGTACGCGATGTTCGAACGACCGCTGAGCTCCGAGATCAGCACGCGGCGCGTATTGCCGACCTGCTCGGGGCGGATGTGCTCGTACGAGTCGGCGACCTTCATCACGGAGTTGACGTGCACGCCGCCTTTGTGCGCGAACGCCATCTGCCCGACGAAGGGATGATTTTCGGCGTAGACGAGGTTGCCGACCGCGAAGACGTATCGCGAGACGTGCGTGAGCTCTTGCAGGCTCTCTTCGTTGATCGAGAGCTCGTGCCCCATCTTCAAGATGAGGTTCGGGATCACGTTCGTGAGGTCCGAGTTGCCGCAGCGTTCGCCGAGGCCGTTGATCGTTCCTTGGATGTGCGTCGCGCCGGCCTCGACGGCCATCAGCGAGTTGGTGTCCGCGACGCCGCCGTCGTTGTGCGTGTGGATGCCGACGCGCACGTCGGGAAATCGCTCACGGACCGTGCGGACGATCTCCATGACCTCGCTCGGCAACGTGCCGCCGTTCGTGTCACAAAGGACGAGACACTGCGCGCCACCTTTCGCCGCCGCGCCGAGCGTCGAGAGCGCGTATTCGGGGTCGGCCTTGTAGCCGTCGAAGAAGTGCTCGGCGTCGTAGACGACCTCACGGTCCGCCTCGAGAAGATACTTCACCGAATCTTCGATGATGCGGAGGTTCTCCTCGAGCGTCGTTCGTATGACCTCGGTGACGTGGAGCTTCCACGACTTGCCGAAGATCGTTACGACGGGGGTCTTGCAGTCGAGGAGGGCGCGAATATTGGCGTCGTCTTCGGGATTCGAGTTCGCCCC
>CAYZGY010000275.1:5142-9267 GCA_964478085.1 uncultured Planctomycetia bacterium | reverse complement strand
CGCAGATCTGCTTCGGTGTAACTCGATGAGTCAGCGAGACTGCTGCTCGCGGTGGCGAGCTCGGCGTCGGCCGATCAGGCAGACGACGAACGGCACGACGAGGTACCAGAGCGACGCGGGGTGAGTACCGTGAGTCGCGCGACAACCGAAGGTCGAGAACCGACTGCCGTCACCGTCACTCGCTCCACCACCACTCGGACTCGTGTTTGCCGACATCGACGTGTCCGGGTCCTCGCTCGTCGGCGGGTCGGAGGTGTCGACCACGACGGGGCCATCATCGTTACCGGTCAGTACGTCTTCGATGGGGTCCTCGCTCGTCGTGGGCGGGGTCTCCTCCACGACGACCGGAGGCTCGTCGTCCACGGGATCCTCGCTCACCGGCGGCTCCGGAGGCGTCGACGGAGCACTTCCACCGTCGTTGCCACCACCGTCGTTCCCACCGGGATCTTCGCTCGGCGGCGGGTAATTGTCGACGACGACGACCGGATCTTCGTCCTCGACCGGATCCTCCGTGACGACCGGAGGCGGCTCGCCGGGCAGCTCGTCCGGCCGCTCGGGAATCCCCTCCGGATCGCTGTTCGGATCGTTCGAGACCCAGAATCGCACCGCCTGGCGGTTCATGTTTCCGACGCGGTCGTAGACCGTCGCGACGAGGAGAACCTCGCGGTTGTCGGCGATCTCGTCCGAGAGTCGCAGCCAAGCGACGGATGAGGACGCCGGACGCTGCGTCGAGTCGATCGACGCGCCCGCGAGCTGAACGCCGTCGGACAGGTCGGTGTCGATCTGGACCTTGAGCGTGCTCCAGTCGACGCCACTCTCGGGATCGGTCACACCGACGCGCACGATTCCATCGAACGAGGCGTTCCGGCCGCGCCGCGGCGTTCCGACCTCCAGGGTCGGGAGACTGTTGTCGTCGGTGTACCGCCAACCGTTGTGCTCGGCCGGCGTGAAGTCGATCGGACAGCCCAAATCGATCCAACGTGCGATCGTGCGCATCTCCGCCTTCGTCGCTCCGTGCGGCACGGAGTGCGGAGTGAAGTCGAGATCGCCGCTGCGCGTCGAGTTCTCACGACCGTCGAGACGTCGGCCGAAGAGCTTCCACACGAGGAGACTCTGACGCGCCTGATTCGCACGGACATACTTGCTGAGTTGCGGGAAGAGGAATTGACCTCCCGGAGGACCTCCACCAAATCGACCGGAGTAGTCCTTCGCGAGACGGAAGTAGGCATTGTCCGTGATGCTGCTCCCGTCGAACGCGAGGTCCGTGCCCGTCGTGTTGCCGGCTGTCTTGTGACACGAGACGCAGCGACGCTGGAGGATCGGCATGACGTCGCGGTGGAACTCGACGCCGACCATCGGCTGGTCGACGACCTGAACGGTCGGGTTTCCGCGAGCGTCCGCCGCGATCAGCGGCGTCTTGTCCGAGACGCGCCAGAGCCCCTGCGCGATCATCGGATCCGCCGCCGAGACGCCAGGAGTCGAGATCGCCTCACGACGTCCCGCTGCCGTGCCCGCGAAGTCGACCGGTGGCAGGCTGTGCGCGTGACAACCGCCACAGTCCGTTCGAACCTCGCCTGCCGCGCCATGTCGCCATGTGAGCTCGCTGAAGAGCGTCATGCCCTCTTTGTCGAGTCCCTGGAAGAAGAACGGCAGGTCGGCCGGGATCTTCGCGGCAAACGACGTATCGGGATCACCCTTCGGATCGAGAACTTCGCCACCTTCTCCGTTCGACTTGCGCACGGGAATCTCCGCGAGGATCTTCCAACGCTCGCCGTGTGCGCTACCAAAACCGCGAACCATCGGATCCGAACGACTATCCGGCAGGAGATGCTCGACTCCGGTCGGACGACGAGGTCGACGGAACGGCGTCGGCACGACGCCGACGATACGGACGGCATGGATTTCCTTGTCGTCGAAGATTCCGGCGTCGGCGCCCTGGAGCATCCAGTTTCCGGCAGCCGTGTGACGACCACCCGACATGTAGAAAGGATCACCGCGGATCGGCGCCGACTCGCGATTGTAGAGCGAGCTCGTTCCGACGATCGCGTGCGGATCGGCCGGCTCGAGTCGATCGTCCGCCGTGATCACCGAGTCGGTGAACGGAATCTCGACCGGCTGGTCCATGCCGTGAATCTCGCTGTAGGGAACCACCGCGCGCGGCCAGATCTCGTTGTGAGCCGTCGTGTTGACGATCGGAACGAGCTGGGTCCGGTTGTTCGGATCGTAGACGCGCTGCTCGCTCGCGTCGCGAATCAAGTAGATTCCCGAGCGGAGCACGTGCGAGACGCCACCCGAGCAGCTGTGGTTGTAGTTCACGCCGCCCGGACTGTACGAGGCGAGCATGTTGCCGCCAGGAGCTGCCGACGGGAAGCAGTACTTTCCGGACAGGTTCGGGGCCGGGCAGTCCTCACCGAAAGTGTGAGGCGTGACCGTCTCCCAGCCGATGCGATCGTAGTTTCGTCGGGAGCGCGACATGTCCTGACCGACGACCTCGGTGTCCATCACCGGCGCGACCGAATACGCAGGCCCTTCGACCTCGATCGGGAAGCGCACGAGCGTTCCGAATCCGAAGTTGTAGCTCGGGTAGTACTGCGTCGTCACGACCGTGCCGTTTCCGAGCTGCGTGTGGAAGTGATCCGCGTTCTTGAGGAAATCGTGCGGCTCGGTGAGCGCCGCGAGATTCGTCCCGTCGGGATTCATCGTGTAGAGCGTGCTCATGCCGTAGAGGTACTTTCCTGCCGCGGCATCCCAGTTCGTGAACATCAGGCGGCCGTCCTGGAGGATGACCGGATGCAGCACGAGACCGAGGTTTCCGAAACCGACCTGTCGCATGTTCGAAAGGTCAGCGGAGGTCAGGCTTCCGTCGTGGTCGTCCATGACCCACATCTGCATGACGTGGCGACTGAAGATATTCGGTGTTCCGCGAAAGGCGACCTCGGCCTGACGGTTCGAGGTGAACGCGATCTTACCACCCGGGAGCGGCTGAGGGCCCATATCGCGTAACGACAACCACGCGGACATCTCGCCCATGCGATCCGTGTTACCGGCATGACGGTAACCGACCGAGCCGTCGTTGAAGGTCAGCTGGACTTCCCGAAAGTTCGCATTGGGCCCGGCGATGCGCATCTTGTAGAGAAGGCTCGGGCTCGTCGCGACGTGCGCTTCCTCCATCTTCGTGTAGTAGACCCACTCGCCATCGAACGAGATCGACGGGTCCTGCACGCAGCAAGTATCGCAATCGACGAGGATGCGCTCGCGTCCATCGGGATGGCGCAGGACGAGATCCGCACCAGGCTCGCTCCAGTAAGCGACCTCCGACTGAGGCAGCGTGACGACTTCTCCTCCGCGACGTGGCCAGCGAACGTAAACGATGTCGAAGTTCACGGCCTGCGCGCAGAGTCCCGCAACATCGAGGAACACCAGCGCGAGCGCGATCGGAGTAACGAACGAACGAATGCCGAGCGTAGAACGTGACATGTGTCTCGGTCTCCCGCGACCTTTACGAAGTGAACCCGAACCGAGAACCCGAGGGCTGATAAGCCCCACGAACCCAGAACCCGAGTCGGGACTGCAGGAGATCTACAGGGCAACTCCCTTGCCAATCTGGCCCCGGGGAACCTTGGTCGCTCCTGTCCAAGGAGTTACGCGGAGAACGGGTGATCAGACGTTCCGAAGAAGCGGACGCGAACCCGAGTAAGAATTACCTGCCCCCCGAAAACGCCACGGTCGAACTCGACCCGGAAAGGGTCGTTTTCCGATAAAGGCGCGAAGTTCGACCGATACATGCGGATCGATTGACCTTTCGCCGTTCCAGGGAAGAATTCTCTGCAGGGGATCCCCCCCCGCGCGAGGTCATCGACGTATGTTCCGAGTTCTCCTGGTCTACATGGTCGCGGCTTGCGGCATGTTCTACGCGCTGCAAGGGCCGTTCTACGCGCTCTTGTTTTACACGTGGAACGCATACTTCCGACCGGAAGGATTCGTGTGGGACGTCCACCTCGGCTGGGTCCGCATGCTCAAGCTCTCGCTGATCTCGGGCTGGATCGTCCTGATCAGCGCGATGATCTCGAAGGACAAGTTCGTTTGGAACACACGCTGCACGATCTTCTTCGGATTCCTGATATT
>CAYZGY010000275.1:0-5132 GCA_964478085.1 uncultured Planctomycetia bacterium | reverse complement strand
CGCTGATCTCGACGTCGCTCTCCTACGACAAGACGTCGAGCTTTCGGTTCTGGGCGGACTTCTGCAAAGCGCTCGTCATTACCTATCTCTACGTCGTCCTCATCACCGACGTGCCGAAGCTGCGTCTCATGATGGTCGTGCTGGCCCTCTCGCTCGGACTTTACGAGGCGAAGCAGGGTCTCCACGGACTGATGTCGGGAGCACAGAACCTCAACGCGAATCTCTTCCTCGGAGACAACAACGGCGTCGCGATCGGAATGCTGATGCTGTTTCCGATTTTCGTACTCCTCGCGCAGACCACGGCCCCCGACAAGGTGTGGCGGAAACGCGGGTACATCATTCTCGCGATCGGCGTCTTTTACCGAGCGATCGGGACGTACTCACGGGGCGCGATGCTCGCGGCGGTGACACTCGTCGGCTTCTATTGGCTCCGATCACAAAACAAAATGAGGAACCTGATTTTCCTCGGAGCGCTCGTCATCGTCGTCTTGTCGGTCATGCCGAGCATGTGGTGGGAGCGAATGGAGACGACGTTCGCCCCGAAGAAGTACAATGAGGCCTCGGCGCTCTCGCGACTCCACTTCTGGAAGGTCGCGGTTCGTATGGCGAACGAGAACCCCGTCTTCGGCGTCGGATTCAGCGCCTACAACGCCGCGTACGACAAGTACGACGACGGAGACGGTAAACACGCAAGTCAGCGTTCCGTCCACAGCTCGTGGTTCGGGGTTCTCTCGGAATGCGGATACTTCGGGACGTCTATCTACGTTCTGATTCTCTTCCTCGCGTGGAGAACTCTCCAACGCGTGAAGAAGCGGGCCAAGGAGGACCCGCGATACGAGGAACTGGCGAAGTACGCCGTCGCGCTCGAGGCCGCATTCGTTCCCGTCATCGTCGCGGGAGCCTTCGTCATCTTCCAGTACAACGAGATGCTCTGGAACTTTCTCGGCCTGACGATGGCGCTCGACCATATCGTGAAGAACAAGCGCTTCGAAGAGCTCTATCCGAACACGGAGAAGGCCGAGAAGGACCTCGAAGGCGGTGATGAGCTTCCGAAGCCCGCTCCGCCCGCGGGTCGTCGTCCCGTTTTGGAGGGAGTATGAAGTTTCTCGTCTTTTCCGATGACTGGGGCGTCCATCCTTCGAGCTGCCAACACATCTTTCGTGTGCTGGCCTCGAAACACGAGACGGTGTGGGTGAACACGGTCGGCATGCGCCCACCGCGGCTCAGCTTGCAAGACGCGAAAAAAGCGATCCGCAAGGTGTCCGGCATGCTCGGGCTCAAGCGGAAGGCTCCGAGCGCGACCATCGCGACCGCGGCCGCGGCTGACGCGGAGAAGTACCGAGACCTCGTGACGGTGTGCAGCCCCCCGATGCTGCCGTTTCACAAGCCACGCGTGCTCCTCGACTGGAACTTCCGCTCGCTCGAGAAAACCGTGCGTCGAGCTCTCGGGGATACGAATCCCGAAGAACTCTGCGTCATCACGACCGTTCCGAACGTCTTCGGAGCCGTTCGGAGATTCGGTGCGAAGTCGGTCGTCTACTACTGCGTCGATGACTTTAGCGAGTGGCCCGGGCTCGAGCGCGACGTGATTCTCGACATGGAGAATCAGCTGCTTCCGAACGTCGACAAGATCATCTGCACTTCGCAGGCGCTCTACGACCGGTTCGAGAGCGACTACCCGTGCTGGCTGCTCCCGCACGGTGTCGACTTGCGCCTCTACCGGGAAGGTCTCGAAAAGCCGGTGCACCCGTGCCTCGCGTCGATCCCGGAACCGCGCGTCGGGTACTTCGGGCTTCTCGACGACCGCACGGACCGAGAGCTCGCGCTGGAGGTCGCTCGCGCGCTTCCCGACGTATCGTTCGTGTTCACGGGACCGACCGAAGGCGACATACGCGAGTGGCGCAGCCTCCCGAACGTCCATCTCACGGGGCCCGTGCCGTACACGGAGCTTCCGTCGGTCGTTCGTGGATGGCGCGCCTCGATCTTGCCTTACCGAATCAACGAGCTGACGGAGAAGATCAATCCGCTCAAGCTCAAAGAGTACCTCGCCGGTGGTCGCCCCGTTCTCGCGACTCCCCTTCCCGAAGCCGTCAAGCTCGACGCGTACCTGCGAGTCGAGAGCACGGCCGAGGCTTGGGTGGGCGCGATCCGACAAGCGATCGACGGAGAGTGGAGCGTCGACCAAGCGTCGACCGACGAGTTCCTGCGAGCAGAAAGTTGGGAACACAAGGCGGCAGACTTTCTGGGGATTTGTGAAGAGAGATGAAAGTTCTCGTCATCAGCACGATGTTCCCGAACCAGGCGCAGCCGGTTCACGCGGTCTTCGTGCGCAATCGAATTTCGCGCGTCGCGAAAGGTTGTGACGTTCGCGTCCTGTCGCCGATTCCGTGGTTTCCGTTCGGCGGGCTCATCGGCAAGTACTCGCATCGCAAGTCGATTCCGAAGCGCGACACGATGGACGGCCTCTCGGTCGAGTACCCGCGCTTCCTGTCGATTCCGGCGATCCTCAAGCCGCTCGACGGCATCTTCCTGTTCTTCTCGCTGTGGTTTGCAGCACGTCGCATCCGAAAGGAGTTCGACTTCGACCTCATCGACGCCCACTTGGCGTTCCCCGACGGCTTCGCAGCCTCGCTACTCGGCAAGCTCCTCGGCAAACCGTTCGTCGTCACGCTCCGCGGGCACGACGTCAACGATCTGCCGAAGTATCCGATTCGCGTTCGTCAGGTGAAGTACGCGCTGTCGAGAGCGAAGCGAGTCATCGGAGTCGCGAACGCGCTTCGCGAAGCTGCGGTCGATCTCGGGTGCGAAGAATCGAAGACGGTGACGATATCGAACGGCGTCGACGTCGACCTCTTCGAGGTTCGTTCGCGCGAGGAATGCCGCGAGCGGCTCGGCCTGCCGGTCGATCGCAAGATCGTGCTCTCGGTCGGTCACCTCGTCGAACGCAAGGGCTTCCACATCATCGTGGACGCTCTCGGAGAGATGCGAAACCGTGGCGAGGAGGTCCCCTACCTCGTCATCGTCGGCGCTCCGGGCGAGGAAGGCGACTACTCCGAAACGATCCGCGAGCGCGTGGCTGCTCTCGGGCTCGAGAACGACGTGCACATGGCCGGCGCGCAACTGAATCACACGCTTTGCGACTGGTACAGCTCGGCCGACGTCTTCTGCCTCGCGAGCTCGAAGGAAGGCTGGGCCAACGTTCTGCTCGAGTCACTCGCGAGCGGCACACCCGTCGTCGGAACGAACGTATGGGGAACGCCCGAGGTGATCTGCAGCGACGACTACGGCGTCCTCGTCGACCGCACGAAGGGCTCGATCGCCGACGGCCTTTCGAAGGCTCTCACGACCGACTGGGACCGCGAGGCGATCTCCGAGTACGCACGCAGCCAAACCTGGGAAGCGGTAGCCGACAAGTGCATCGAAAACTTCGAGCAGGCGCTCGGTGCCGAGTCGAGATCCCACAGCAAAGCGACGGTCGCCTAGGAGAAGCCAGATGTCAACCACGACCGAATCTCCCGAGTCTCCACCGAGCACGACGACCGTCTCGATTCGTCTGAATCGCGACGCGAACGCTCCGGCACACGGCTGCGCCGAGCCGTTCGCTGTCGGTGTGCCGTTCGCGCGCGGCGCGGTCCACGAAATCTCGAGGCTCGAGCTCGAAGACCCCGACGGAATTCGCATCTCGATGCGACGCCGAGTCCTAGAATGCTGGCCCGACGGCAGCGTTCGCTGGCTCCTTATCGGCTTCCTGGTCGGCACGGAATCCAGCCACGCTGAAGTTGTCCTGCGGGTCAAGGAGGCATTCGAATCGTCCGAGGACACGAAGCGTTTGACGGGCTCAACGCCGACGACCTTCGACGCGGGCCCCGTCGTTTTCGACTCGACCGAGACGTGCGCCGGCCCCTTCGACGAAGCTCGCCTTACGTCGGCCGTCGAACCTCTGACGCGCCTCTCGCAGGTTCAAATCGAGGATGCTGACGGTACGATCTGGGTCGCTCAAATCGACGAGTCGACGACGAATCTCGACGCGGTCGAGGGAGCGCAATTCCGCACCCGCGGCCGCTTTCACGCGCGCGCGGGCAAGCCCGTAGCGAGCTTTACCGCGCAAACGACGATCGTACCGGGCACCGGGCTCGCTCGCTTCGACGTGACCGTGACGAACGACCGCCCCGCGAGGCACAAAGGCGGCACGTGGGACCTCGGCGACGTCGGATCGATCCTCTTCCGTGAGCTCCGCCTGGTTCTCTTGCTCGACGACGTCGGCGAGACCGAAGTCGAATGGCGATCGCGGCCCGAAGATTCGTTCTCTTCGATCGAAGGCGACGAACTCTCGATCTACCAAGACTCGAGCGGCGGCGAGAACTGGAACTCGCGCAATCACGTCAATCGAGACGGCGATATTCCTGTCGATTTCCGCGGCTGCCGTGTGCGCGCGGGAGAATCCGAAGAGACCATCGAGCGCGCCCTTCCGACGATTCGCCTGACGCGTCCGGCTGGTCGTCTGACCGCAACGATCCCGAATTTCTGGCAAGAGTTCCCCAAGTCGATACGCTGGAGCGACGCGAAGCTCGAGCTCGGCCTCCTCGCGGGAGAGCACTCCGACCTTCACGAACTCCAAGGAGGAGAGCGCAAGACTTTCACGGTCTGGTTCCTCATCGACTCGCCCGAGGAGCCGAGCGAGCTCGGCGACCTCTCGTGGGTCCATCACCCGATCGTCCCAAGCCTCTCGACGGAGCATCACGCGAACGCCGCGACGTTCGACTACTTCGTCGACACCGAGAGCGATCCGCACTGCGACTACGTCGAGCTGATGCAGAACGCGGTCGACGGTCCGCACTCGTTCTTCGCGAAGCGCGAGTCGATCGACGAGTACGGCTGGCGACACTTCGGCGACACGCCGGCCGATCACGAGAATCGATTCTACGATGGACCGAAGCCCGTCATCTCGCACTACAACAATCAGTACGATCTCGCCTACGGCCTGCTGCTCCACTTCGCGCGGACCGGTGACCGACGGTGGTTCGAGCTCGCACGAGATCTCGTCGCACACGTCGTCGACATCGACCGCTACCACACGACGAGCGACCGCCCGAACTTCAACGGTGGATACTTCTGGCACACGGATCACTACA
>CAYZGY010000274.1:0-9293 GCA_964478085.1 uncultured Planctomycetia bacterium | reverse complement strand
CCATCGCGAGGGTGATCGAAAAGGTCGCCCATCCGATCGCGACACTCCCGAAGCTCCATCGCTCGACGAGCCAAACGGGATAGAACTCGTAAAACGCGTTGAGTCCGAGCGTGTAGAGCTGGTGGTAGATGATGAGCGGTCGGATTTCGCGGACCTTGAGAAGGCGCAGCGAATTGTCCCGGCTCATCGCCTTCCAGACGCTGCCTTCCCGAGGACGATCGGGCCCGCGTCTCTTGAGCGCGATCTGGACGGGCACCATCGCGACGAGCGTCACAAGTCCCGCGACGTAGAACACGGTGTCAACTCCGTAGCTCGCGACATACCCGCCGAAGAGCGGACCGACGAGCCAGCCCGCATAGACGGTCGAATAGACGAGCGCGACGCTGCGATTTCGATCGATCTCGGGATGGAGATCGAGAGCGACCGCCCGAGACACGGCGATGTTGCCCTCGCACAGCCCCGTCATGAATCTCGCGAACGCGAAGAGCGCGTAGCTCTCCTCCGCCGCGGCGTACCCGGTGAGCAAGTACCCGAGAACGGCGATGAACATCGTCACGAGCAGGATCGGCTTGCGTCCGTAGACATCGGAAAGAGCGCCGATGAACGACCCGCCGATGAGCATGCCGAACGGGTAAAGCGCGAGGACGATACCGAGGAGAATCGTCGGTGGCAGGCCGAGGAACTGCGTGATGCCGCTCGAGCTCGGCGCGTCGAGAAAGAGTGGCGAGAGAAGGGGATAAGGCAGCGCGATGCCGGCCGTCCCCAGAAAGGAGACGAGCATGACGGCGTAGAGTGTCGATCGCGCGCTGGCCATGGAATGTTCGTTCGTTGACTCGTTCGTACGGACCTATCGGAAACTCGATTCGACTCGGCTCAGCTCGAACCGACCAGCACTCAACGTTGAACTCGATCGTATCATCGACCCGGCTCCTCCGGGTCGACGATACG
This sequence comes from uncultured Planctomycetia bacterium, assembly GCA_964478085.1. GTDB lineage: Bacteria > Planctomycetota > UBA8108 > UBA8108 > UBA8108 > CAYMLL01. The sequence continues at coordinate 8,345 of CAYZGY010000274.1, read as the reverse complement.
ATCGAGTCATGCGGCGGGTCGCCGCGTCGTGACGTCATCGCGATATCCGTCAGCCATCGACACGATAACCACCGATGAAGACCGGCTCATGCGCGTCATGGTCCACGTCGCTGGGCCCGCCATGGAACGCACCCAGCGAGCAACGAATTCAGAACCGCTCTACCACCGTCCATCAGCCCGCCATTTGCAAGGACAATATCGGCTGTACGATCACAGTCGCATGTGCTGGTGACGCCTTACGCTTTCGGTTAGCATCTCGCGTGGTGAAGAGAGGAGTTGAGCATGCTGACGATCTACGGCTCGAGCGATCGATTCTGTGACGCTGTCGACCGGCGCTCCTTCTTGCGCATCGGCGGCCTCGCGATGGGCGGTCTGTCCATGCCGCAGCTTTTGCGCGCGGAAACCGAAAGCGAGCTCGCCGCGTCAGAGCTCCGCCCCGGCGGCCTCGGGCACAAAGCCGTCATCATGATCTTTCTCTCGGGCGGTCCGTCGCACCAAGACATGGTCGACCTCAAGCCTGACGCCCCGAAGGAGATCCGCGGCACCTTCCGTCCGATCCCGACGAGCGTCTCGGGCATCGAGATCTCGGAGCACATGCCTCTCCTCGCGAAGGCGATGGACAAGTTCGCGATCATCCGCTCGCTCTACGGCGGACCGGACCAGCACGCGTCGGATCTCTGCATGAGCGGCTATCCGATCGGTGGCGGCCAGAGGCAGTCGGGCCGTCCTTCGCTCGGCGCGGCTGTCTCGAAGCTGCAAGGTCCCGTCGATCGATCCGTGCCGCCGTTCGTCGGCCTGACGATCAAGACGAAGCACGTGCCGTACTCGAACCCGGGTTTCCCGGGATTCTTAGGCCCTTCCCACGCACCGTTTCAGCCCCAGAGCCAAGGCATGGCGGACATGCGCCTCGAGGGCGTGACGCTCGAGCGCCTCTCGGATCGCAAGTCGCTCCTCGCGGGCATCGACGGCCTGCGAAGGAAGATCGACGGAAGCGACGCGCTCGATAGCCTCGACGCCTACCGCCGACGCGCCTTCGAGGTTTTGACGTCAAGCCGCCTCGTCGAGGCGATGGATCTCGAGCGAGAGGATCCGCGCGTGCGTGACCGTTACGGGCGAGGAAGCGCCAAGCCCGCCTTCGGAGAAGACGCCGGCCCCCACTGGATGGACCAGTTCCTCATGGCCCGCCGGCTCGTCGAAGCCGGAGTGCGGTGCGTTACGCTCTCCTTCGGCTCGTGGGATCGACACCACTCGAACTTCGCACGTCTGCCGATCCAGATGGCGAAGCTCGACCAAGGTCTCACCGCGCTCGTCGAGGACCTCCACGCTCGCGGCCTAGAAAAGGATGTCAGCGTCATCGCGTGGGGAGAGTTCGGTCGCACACCGAAGATCAACAAGAACGCCGGCCGCGACCACTGGCCTCAAGCCTCGTGCGCGATCCTCGCCGGCGGAGGCATGCGCACCGGTCAAGTCATCGGCTCGACCAATCGCCACGCCGAGGTCCCGAAGAATCGCCCGATCCACTACCAAAACGTCTTCGCGACTCTCTACCACCGTCTCGGCATCGATCCGATGACGGCGACGGTCGAGGATCGCAGTGGAAGGCCGCACTATCTCGTCGATCGGCGGGAGATCGTCGAAGAGTTAGTTTGAGCGCGCGCAGATTCACGCCTCGCAGGATTGCCGACACCCCGAGTCGTCGACGAAACCGTCGATCCCGCAGCCGAACGGGCCTGGCCTGATGGGCGCAGTGCCTCCGAGAAACAGAAGCACGCTCACGAGGTCCCCGTCCGTAATCTCGATCTTGCCGTTGTCGTCGACGTCGGCCGCGTCGAGACAGCCGGGCTCTGCAGCGCCGAGGAACAAGTAGCCGAGAATCGCGAGACTGTGGGAAATATCGACCTTGCCGTCGAGGTTGGCATCTCCGCGCCGGAACTCGGCGGCAGTGACCTTCACCAATGTCTCGGTGAGTTCGATCTCGACGGGATCCGAAGCGATCCTGCTATACATCGCGTTCCTCCACGTTCGCGACTCGCCCCTGCGAATGCACCGCGGCGCGAAGTAGAAGTTTCCACCAAAATAGAACGCCGATCCGACGTCGGCGATGCTGCCACTGTTGAACTGGACGATATCTCCGAGTTCGTCACGAAGATCGAGCGCCAACTCTCGAAACTCGCTCCCCCTCGACGCTGCCGCAAAAGACCCACTGAGCGGTGTTCTGAGAATCGTCGAAACAGCCGCCGAGCGGCGTCGGAACGGCGACACAATCGTACCGATCCGAGACCCGCTGTCCGCGGTCGCCCGACAGTCGATCCGGGCCGCGAAACTCGAAACGGAATCCTTGTGCCGTGACCAGTCCAGGAAGAATCGCGACAAGTGCCAAAACGATGACGGAGATCTTTCGAGGCGTCATGAGGCGACTCTCCCTCCCTCGTCGGCTGTCTCGTGGCTCTCCATCGAAATCGGAAGAGCTCGACGATACAAGTGATCAGTTCGCCGGCACCTCGAACACCGACACGATCGCCAGGTGATCGGAGAGCTGCGACGAAAGCGCGCGATTCTCGAGCAGCTTCCAGTCCTTCGGCCCGAAGACGAAGTCGATCGACTGGACCGGCTTCGCCGCCGGGAAGCTCTTCGGCCCGTCGAAGTTCCCGCAGAAGCGGCCGCTCTCGCGAAGAAGCTCGATCGGCGGCTCGTGCGGATTCGCGTTGAAGTCGCCCGCGATGATCGCGGGACGCTCGCCGATCGCCCCGAGGAGCTGTCGCGTCTGCACCAGGTGGTTCTCGAGCGAGAACGAGTCGGTGTGGATCGAACCGAGGAGAATCGACTCGCCCCCGAGTTCGACGGAACACCAGAGCACGCGGCGGTTGTTCTTCGTCACCCAAAACGGCTGCCGACCCGCGAGCGACTCATTGTCGACACCGCGTAACGGAAACCGCGCAACGGAAACCGCGTAACGGAAACCGCGAGAGGATCGCGTTGCCACCGACGATGCGATAGAGCGGCAGACCGAAGCAGTAGTTCTCTCCGAAGGCCCACGCGTGCATTCCGCAGAGCTCCGCGAGCAGCTCCAGCTGATTGACGGGACAGGGCGTGCATTCGCGAACGGCTTCGCTCAGGAACACGAAGTCCGGGTTCTCCTCGCGAATCACCTTCGCCATGCCTTCGATCCGCTCCCGGACGACGCTCGCGTCCTCGAAGTCGACACCACCGCGGTACGCGAAAGCCTTGGCGATGTTCCACGCCAGGGCTTTCACCTCGCGAGGCTCGCTCGCAGCGACACGCACGGCCGGCACGTCGGTGGTCACGACGAGCGGAGTCTCTCCGTCGGAGAAGACCGTGCCATTGAGGACGAAGAGAACCACTGGCGAGAGCGCGAGAACCAGAAGAGCGAGAAGGATCTTCCGACGGCGAGCGCGTTTCGTCTTGGGCGCTTTCATCGAGTCGATACGACCTCCTGGTGTGTTTATCGGATCGTCGGCGCGCGGACTTGGACTCAAAAGAGAGGGCGAGGTCGGAGCCGTTCGCCCCTCCCTCAGATCTCGACGAACACCTTCCCCATCGACTCCCCCGCCACGTGCAGCCGAAACTCGTTGAAGTACCCGTACGGCGTCACGATCACGTCGTAAGCCGCCCCGCGCAGACGCTCGGCCATCGAGTCGACGAGCTCACGCGCGAGCTCCGGCTCGGCTGACTCCTTCCCGAGGTGCGCGAAGAAATGCAGCACGACGTTCTTCGAGTCGAACTTCCCAGCGACCCACTTGATGTTCTTGATCGCCTTGGTGACGACCTTGCCGCGGCGCTCGTCATCCGAAGGCTCCGCGTGAATCAGCGCGAGCACGGCGCCCTGCGTGGCTAGCTCGACGTCGATGTCGTCGACGTCCGGGAGGTTCTTCGCGAAAGGCTTGAGCCAGAAGTCGTGTGTGTAGAAGAGTAGCAGCTTCATGAGGAGACTATGCGTTCGATGGTCGAATCCGAACTACGTGTATTGCTCGACCCACTTCAGGGCCTTCGCGTGAGTCGGACAGTAGAACACGTACAGGTCCGCGTCAGCGGCCCATTCGATCTCGAGCTCGTCGTCGGTCGGAATCTGACACAGTAGGTGCATCGGCTTTTCGCACTGTTCGCAGAACGGGGTGGCGTCGTCTTGGATCCAGCGTCCGTATCCGCCGACTTGACACTTCGACTCGTCGCCGCAGTCGATCTCCTCCTCGACGATCCAGTACTCTTCGAAGTCATCGAAGAGCTCGTACGTCTCAGGGCTCCAGAGCTCCAAAGATCCGAATTGCGGCAGGTCGCGGGCCTTTCGACTGCCGAGGCGAATTTCGCTCACGTCGGTCTCTCGATCCAAGGCCTCGAGCGGCGGATCGCCGACGAGCCAATCGCACCAGGCCTCTCGGCAAGTCTCGCAGTGCCACCCTCTCAAGACACGGGAGGCGCTTTCGGTCGTCAGCACGGGGCGAAGACCACGGGCGAACTTCGCCAGATCGATCTGGAGCTGGAGCTGGAGCTCGAGACGGCCATCGCAGTCCGCGCAGCGAGGCCACGACTCGCCCCTGCCCATCGCGGGCCAGCCCCCGATCCTTGTCCGTCGGTTCGCGGCAGCCGGTGCACGTCGGAGTGCTCGTAGAATCGCTCGCGGACGAAGCAGCTTCTTCAGCGCGCGCCGCTGCTCACGTTTCGTCGCCACCAGCGCGATCTTCACGGTACGTGAGGATTGCCGGTTCCGAGCAAATCGTCTCGAAACGTGCTCTCGGGCGAGCGAAGCGCAGCGAAGCGGTTTCTCGCCGCCGATGTTTTGCAACGATAGGGTTCACTCCGGCCATCAAAACCCGACCGCGCAACCGTCCTTCCGATTGTCCGACGCGGCATGGTACACGCCGGACTTCAGATCGACGAGAATCCCCTGATAGCCGCCGAAAGGCCCCACCTGCCGCTCGACCTTGTGCCCCTTCGAGCGCAGCTTCTCCATGACCTCCTCGGAAACGCCGCTCTCGACCGCGACCGTCCCGCCGATCTCGCGTACGCGCGCGGCTTCGCCGGCCTCCTGCGGGTTCATTCCGAACTCGACCATGTTGAGCATCACCTGCACGTGACCCTGCGGCTGCATGTCACCGCCCATGACGCCGTAGCAGAACCACGGCTTGCCGTCCCGCGTGATGAAGGCCGGAATGATCGTGTGCAGCGGACGCTTCGATGGCTCGACGCGGTTGAGATGCTTCTCGTCGAGCGAGAACAGCGCACCACGATTCTGCAGACAGATTCCCGTTCCCGGAACGACGAGCCCGGAGCCGAAGCCGTAGTAGATGCTGTTGATGAACGAGACCATGTTGCCCTCGGCATCGGCAGTGCACAGGTACACCGTGTCGTTGCCGATCTTCAATGTCGAGGTCGAGAAGGTCTGCGCACGCCCCGGGTCGATCCGCTTGCGCATACGCGCGGCGTACTCCTTCGAGATCAGCATCTCGACGGGCAGCTTGCGGTAGTCGAGGTCGGTCACGTAGGTGTTGCGATCCGCGAACGCGAGCTTCTTCGCCTCGGCGAGGAGGTGGATGTACTCCGCCGAGTTGTGACCCATCTTCTGGAGGTCGTAGCCCTCGAGAATATTGAGCATCTCGAGCGCCACGATGCCCTGACCGTTGGGCGGCAGCTCGTGGAGGACGTAGCCCTTGTACTCCGTGCTGACGGGATCGACCCACGTCGACGTGTGCTTCTCGAGGTCGGCGAGGCGGATGAGGCTGCCCTTCTTCTCGAGGTAGTCCGCCATCTTCTTGGCGATCTCGCCGCGGTAGAACGCCTCGATACCGCCCTTGCCGAGGATCCGTAGCGTCTTGCCGAAGTCGGGCTGACGGAAGACCTCGCCGAAGCGGGGCGAGCGCCACTTCGCGTCGTCTCCCGAGCCATCACGGATGAGATACGTCTCGGCGAACTCGGGGATGTCCTGATGACGCAGGCCGCTGCGCCAGTTGTTCGCGATGACCTCCGAGACTGGGAAACCCTCCTCGGCGTAACGCACCGCATCCTCGAGGATCTCTTCGAGTGGCAGCGAGCCGTACTTGTCGATCAGCGTCACCCAGCCGTGAAACGCGCCGGGCACGGTGACCGCGTCAGCGCCGAAGGTCGGGACCTTGTCGAGGCCGCGCGAGCGGAAGTGCTCGACGGTCGCCGTCGCCGCCGATCGTCCGCTGCCGTTGAGGCCGACGAGGCGCTTCTCCTTCGCGGACCAGGCGAGGACGTACATGTCCCCACCGATCCCCGTCGACATCGGCTCGACGACGTTGAGAGCCGCGGCCGTGGCGACCGCGGCGTCGAACGCGTTGCCGCCCTTGCGCAGGATCGCGAGGCCGGCCTGCGAGGCGAGCGGCTGGCTCGAGCAGACGACGCCACGCTTCGCAAGGACGCTCGAGCGGGCTGAACGAGTGTCCGCAGGACGGTCGTAACCCTGTGCTTTCAAAGACACTTGCGACGAGAACCCGAGGACGGACATCAGCACTCCGAGGACCAGTGATTTCGAGCTCGAGGACACGGAACCCTCCTCACGGCATGCCTTATCGGCACACGGACGGGATTTGGATGTTTTTCGATGTTTTGCCCTTGATGGGCGAACAGCTGTTCGCTAAACTCCCTCCCCCGCTGACGAACACTTGTTCGCCCCTGACGGGTAGCCGACTCGGCAAGCCGCTTTCAAGAGCAAGACGCTCGAACGAGCGGACCACCGGTTCGGACGGGGAGGCGGTTAGTCGGACGATCCGGCTGCTGAGGATTTTCTCTTAGCGGCGGACTCTCAGTAGCTGGGTCGACCTTCGCTCCAACCGTTCCTTCTTCAACGAGAGGCTCAAGATCCCATGGCGCTGACCGCGAAGCAACTCCAGATTCTCGAAGCGATCGTCTTCCTCATGCGCAAGGGCGAGATCCCCACGGTGCGCGAAGTCGGCTCCCTCGTCGGCCTCCGATCCTCGGCCACCGTGTCGAAGCATCTCAACGCCCTCAAGGACGCGAAGCTGATCACGATGAGCGGCAAGAGCCGTGGCATCCGCATCGCGGACCAGCAACTGCTCGAGTCGGTCTTGTCGGGCTCCGAAGATGGAGCCGAAGTTGGAGCCGAAGTTGGAGCCGCCGCGTCAACGGATTCGACGACCGAAGTCGAGAGCGGTACACAAGAAAACCAGGCGACGATCATCAGCGCCCACTTTCCGCGCCTCTCGAGCGCGGGAGCGGTCCCGGGAGTCGGCATCGGCCTTCCCGTCGTCGGAGCGATCGCGGCCGGTCGTCCGATCGAGGCGCGCTCGGAGTCCTTTCTCTCGGCGGATCCCTACGACAACTCGTACCCCTCCCTCGCGGTCGACCCGCGCATGTTCGCGGGCAGCGGCGACCTCGTCGCCATGCAGATCGAGGGAGACAGTATGGTCGACGCGGGCATCCTCGACGGCGACTACGTGATCGTCCGTCGCCAGAAGGCCGTCGAGAACGGCGAGATCGCCGCGGTCTTCATCGACGGCGAAGGCACGCTCAAGCGCCTGTACACGAATTCTGAGATTCCCGAATCGGCAGCTCCGGAATCGACAAACAGTGACAACACAGATCACGGTTTGGACTCGAGCTCCAATCATGGATCGAGCTCCGCAACCGAAACCGTCCGTCTCGAAGCGGCCAACGAGCGCTTCGACCCGTTGGTCATCACAGAAGATAACCGAAAGGAGGTTCTCGTTTTTGGTAAGTACGTGGGACTTGTGAGAGGTGACTTGCGCATTCTCTGAGGGGTTCGATTTCTGGACGCCAGCTTCCTCAGGCGGCGTATCGGCCGGCGAACACAGGTTTCGCTGCCCGACCAAGAATCCGACCCGGAAGAGAGTAGCAAACCGGCATTTGCAGCAGGTCGCCCTCTCACAACACCCGTGCACCGAGGACGCAGAACGAATCCTACGGCGCGCGAGACGAACGTCTCTCCGGACTTAGAAAAGAACACGAAGGGAAAAGGGGGGCTCGGTAGTCGTCGACAGTAGCCGTCGACGATGACGAATACCGAGCGTGGCGAGGCCTCGTGGGCTCCGCGATCTCACCGGTGCGGCGATACACCAGTCGCGAGGCACCAGTTGAAAGACACCATGTGAGGTCCGGAGTCCCGGGTCGCGCCCCCTCTGAATCCGCGCAAGAACGCTATGCAGCGTTCTCCGCGACAGTAACAAGACTTCCAAATCTTCTCATTTCTTCCCAGCGGCTTCCCCCCAAAGAAGCCGTAGAACCACCGCGGCACTCCCACCTCCACTCTCCGCGCTGCCGCGGTGGTCTTTTTTCTTTCGCGAATCCTCACGCATTCGCGGAACGCCTCCTCTGCTGTGGCGTCTCTG
>CAYZGY010000273.1:0-9296 GCA_964478085.1 uncultured Planctomycetia bacterium | reverse complement strand
GCGGAGCATCTCGGCGTCGAGACGGAAGCGTGGTCCGCGAGCGTAGAGACGGTTCTCGGGGTCGATCGCGTGCGACTTCTCCTCGACTCGAGACGACTGTCGGTACGTCGCCGACATCACGAGCAGCTTCTGCAGGGCTTTGATGTTCCAGCCGCTCTCGACGAACTCGACCGCGAGCCAGTCGAGGAGCTTCGGATGTGTCGGCGGCTCGCCTTGGCTGCCGAAGTCCTCCGACGTACGGACGATGCCGATGCCGAATTTCTGCTGCCAGTATCGATTGACGGCGACGCGCGCCGTGAGCGGGTGATCGCGGTGGACGAGCCAGCGCGCGTAGCCGAGCCGATTGCGCGGCGCGCCTTCGGGAAGTGGCGGAAGTGCCGCGGGTGTGCCTGGCTCGACCTTCTCGCGACGCTGGTCGTACCGACCGCGGAAGAGGACGTACGCGCCGCGCGGCGTCTTGCGCTCCTCCATGACGAGCGTCGTCGCCGAGCGTCCGCTCTCCGTGCTGATCGTCGCTCGGAGCTTCGCGATCTCGGCCTGGATCTTTTTCGACGCGGGATGGACCTCGCGGAAGAAGTAATCACGCAGCGTCTTCTTCTGTGCTTCGTTTCGCTTCTCGCGCGGAATGGCGAGCAGCGAGGGGAGAGGGTCCGTTCCCGCTAGCTGCGCGACTTCGTTCGCGCTGAGCTCTCGTGAGAAGAGCCGGATATCGTCGATCTCGACGCCCTTCGTGCGTCCCTTCGTGTAGCGCTGTCCGACCGTCAGCGGGACCTTGGCGCGGATCGGCTTTCCGGCGAGCGTGTTCGGATCGACGGTCGTCGCGACCTCCTTGCCGTCGACGTAGAGCCGGTACCCTTCGGGTGTTCCCGAACCGTCGTAGGTGACGAAGACGTGCTCCCAGACGTTCGGCTTGATGATGTCGCCCGAGTTTTCGCGAAGCGCGACACCTGGCCACTTGTGGATCAGGTGCATGAAGTACTTTCGGTTGCTGATGTAGAGATCCCAACCGTTGAAGCTCACGCGGTCGTCCATGCGCGCGAAGAGCGCGCCGTTGGCCTTGCCGTTCGAGCGGATCCACGCGCCGTAGCTGAACGCGTCGCTCGTGTCCCAATCGCCCGCGCCCCCACGGTCGGTGTCAGCGAACTCGATGTGACCGCCGGCTTCGACGTACGCCTGACCGTGCTTACCGGGCCCCGTCTTCGCGGTGCCCCTGAGCTTGCCGACGCGCTTCGGGTCGATGCTGCAGCGGTACTCCGGTCCGCTTTCGTCGAGCGGGAAGTGGGCGACGAGGCCGGGTGGCGGGGGCGGCGCTTTCGCCGAGCTCCTCTCAGCGCTCGTGAGCCAAGACTCGTAGGCCTTCTCCGCTGCAGCCAGCTCGCTCGCGAGTTTCGTCTCGAGCTCGCCGACGCGCGCGTTCGCTGCGTCGATCTTCCGTTGCGCGTCGGGCATCGGCACGCGAACGATCGGTGGCACCTCCGATCGGTTCCCGTCCATCGCGCGCTCCGTGATGTTGTTGAAGAACGCGAAGAGCTCGTAGAACTCCTTCTGCGTCAGCGGGTCGAACTTGTGCGTGTGGCACGCCGCACAACCGGCGGTCAAGCCCATGAAGACCGTCGAGGTCGTCTCGACGCGATCGACGGCGTAGCGCACGTAGTACTCTTCGTCGATCGATCCGCCTTCGCCTGTCGTCACATTGCAGCGGTTGAAGCCCGTCGCGACACGTTGAGCGAGCGTCGGGTTCGGAAGCAAGTCGCCGGCGAGCTGCTCGATCGTGAACTCGTCGAAGGGCTTGTTCTCGTTGTACGCGCGGATGACCCAATCGCGGTACGGCCACATGCTGCGGAAGTTGTCGAGGTGGAGGCCGTGCGTGTCGCCGTAGCGCGCGCCGTCGAGCCAGAAGCGTGCGAGGTGCTCACCGTAGTGCGGGGACGCGAGGAGGCGATCGACGAGACGTTCGTACGCGCCGGGCTTGTCGTCGGCGAGGAAGGCGGCGACTTCTTCGGGCGTCGGCGGGAGACCCGTGAGATCGAAGGTGACTCGTCGAACGAGCGTGCGCCGTTCGGCCTCGCCGTTCGGTGTCAGCTTCGACGCCTCGAGCCTCGCGAGGGTGAATCGGTCGATCGGATTGTGGACCCAGTCGGCCTTCTCGACCTCGGGAAGCGCCGGACGCGTCGGCGTGATGAGCGACCAGTGGCCTTGCCACTCGGCGCCTTGCTCGATCCAGCGGCGGACGAGCTCGATCTCTTCCTTCGTCAGCGACTTGCCCGATTCGGCGGGCGGCATCCGCTCGTCCTCGTCTTCGTCGACGAGGCGTCGGAAGAGCTCGCTCTCATCCGGTTTTCCCGCGACGACATTCGAGCGTCGCCGCGTTTTCTTGAAGAGATCTGCGCGCGTGTCGAGTCTGAGTCTGGCCTTGCGCTCCTCCTTGTCCGGTCCGTGGCACGCGAAGCACTTGTCGGCGAGCAGGGGGCGGATATCGCGGCTGAACTCGACGCGATTCACGTCGGCGTGACTGACGGAGGCGTGCAGAAGCGTGATCGCGCTCGTCAGCAGGCAAGTCGCGAGAAGTTGTCGTTTGGAACTCAAGTCTCTCTCCCAGACAATCGGCGTACGCCGTACTCATCGAAGGCACCATTGTAATAGGCGATGACCCGTCGTGGAAAAACCGTTGCTGTGATCGTCGTCGTCGGCTCGACGACCCTGCTCGGCGGGACGGCATGGTTCCCTCGCAAGGCGATCTACGAGCAGAAGCAGCTCGAGATTCTCGAGAGCGGCACGGTCGAGGAGAAGCAGCGGGCAGCGGATCTTCTCATCGAGGTCGAGTCGGAAAAATCGGTGTTGTTCCTCGGTCGCGGCGAGATTCCGGCGCCGGGCATGCGGGCCTGCGGCGTCGATCCGATGAAGGGCGAACTCGGATGTGAGCTCTACCCATCATGCAAGTAGGCGCTGCCCGCCTCTGAGTCGATCGAGTCTCGTGATCGCCCTTATTGCTAATTGACCGCTCGTCTGGTCGAGCCCTTCTTGGCTCACGTGGCTAGCGGCCTTTTGCATCGGAGACCGGCGAGACGTGACCGACAAACCCCCGCGACGAGGACGGCGCTTCGCAGTGCTGACAGCGCTCGTGGTTTGCGTCGGGCTCGGCGTCGGGGCCTGGGCCACGCGCGACGCGCTGGTCGAGTGGTGGTACTTGCGTCGGCTCGAGCACGGCACGCTGGAGGAGCAGAAGAGCGCCGCCCAGGTGCTCGCGGAGCTTCGTTCCGAGAAGGCGATTCCGCTCTTGGTCGCAAGGTTTCGCGACGCCGCCTTTCGCGGCCAGTTTTCGTTGCCAAACGTCCTCATCGGAGCGGGCGATGCGACGGGTATCTGGGGAGGCGCCCATTTTCTCGAGGGCTCTCCCGTCGACGCGATCGGCAGCTCGAAAGTTACGCCGATTCCGAACGCGAAGACTCCTCTGCGCTCTCTTTGGCCGCTGGTGGTGCTCCGTGGCGAGGCGAGCGAATCGGAATGGTGCTTCCAGGCGCTCCACGCGATCGAGCCGTCGCTTCTTTCGCTCGTTCCCCTCCTTCGGGACGAGCACGGATTCGTGCGCGACGGAGTTTCGCGCACGCTTGCTTGGGCGGAGCCGCCGACGACCGCCGAGATCGGGAAAGCGTTGCTCGATCCGCGGCCCGAAGTTTCGAGCGCCGCGGCGTTCGCGCTCGAGCTGCGGGTTTCGAGCACGAGTTACGCCGAGCAGAGCTTGTTGCGCGCGGTTCGCGAGTCGAAGTTCTGGCAAGTTCGATTACTCTCCGCTCGCTACCTTGCGCGAACGTACGACCCGACCGAGGAGTCTGTCATCGCGCTGCGCGACGCGCTCTCCGATCCGGACCTCGGCGTGATCGTCGAGGCGACGGATTCTCTGGCGAAGTTCGGGGAGCGAAGCGCTCCTGCCGTCGAGGCGCTGCGCCGATTGCTCGACCACGAGGTCTACGTCCTTCGCCAAGAAGCCGCCGAGGCTCTCGGCATGGTCGGACCCGACGCCGAGTCGGCGCTCGAGGAGTTGAGGGAGCTCGCGGATGACGATTCCTACGGCGAAGTGTCGAACGCGGCCGAGGAAGCGATCGAGCGGATCACGGGGGATTTTGACTGAATCTTCATTGGCTGGAGACTCACGACTGAGCGCATGAGCTGGAGGCTTACGAAGATCCTCGATGTCGCTGGAAGGGGCGGTCGGAAGTCGCGGTCGGAAGACGCGGGCGCTTCAACGCGCTTCCGGCGAGCTGATCTCTCGACCTTCGAGGAGCCACTGCCAGATCGCGTCGAACTGCTTCACGGCGTCGCCGTCGAAATGCTCGGTGAACTGGCTGCGGCCCTCGTCGTCGGCGAATTGCGGCATGCGTGAATTCGAGACGACGCGACCGGGGTTGAGCATCCAGCGGATGAAATGCTCCTTGCGAAGGCGCTCGGTCGTGTACTGGAAGTTGAGCCCGGGCACCTCGAAGACGTTCTCGCCGCCGTACGAGCCCGCCGCGTGACACGATACGCACGCGAACCCGCTGTCTTGGAGGACGAGCTTCTTGCCGATCGGGACGAGGTCCTTCTTCGATTTCGGATTTGCAGGGAGGGTCGCCGGGTGACCGTGCTCGAGCGCGAGACCCTTCGAGAGGCCTTCCGCACGGATCGGAAAGTTCGGCATGCGCGACTTGAGCCACGGGCGCGTGTCGTAGCCGAGCTCGCCCGAGAGGAATTTGCGCGTCCATTCGGGACGAAGCTTCTCGCCCGCCCACGTGAGTGGGGGGCGTGCCTGGACGACGCTGAACTTGACGCCTGGGATGTTCTGGAGCGGGTTGTTCGCTTCGGACTCCTCGTGCTTCGTCAGATGCCCGACCTCGGACTCGAAGTTCGTCCAGACCGCGGCGTCGCCGTCGCGTGCGTGGCAGGCGCGGCAGCGGAGCGCTTCGATCTGGCGTGTGGCGAACTCGTTCTCGTTCCTGCGTGCGAGAGTCGACACGCCCGTCGAGAGGAACTTGCGGAGCGCGGCACGGTCACCTTTCGAGAAGCCGAAGTCCGGAACACCGTCCTTCATCGAGGGCGAATCGGCGAGGCACGCCGCTTCGAGTCCGGAGCTGACGATCGTGCCGAGAGGCTTCGAGGAGTTGAGCGTATTGTTCTCGCTCTCGTGACAGTTCGCGCAGCCGAGCTCTTCGAAGAGCTCTTTGCCGTTCGCCGCGTCTCCGTGTGAGGTCGAGCCTTCGTCGGGCTTCGGCTCGGCCTTCGAGAGGACGAAGGTGACGAGCGAGGTCGTTTCCGTCTCGCTCAGTCGAAAGTCGGGCATGCGGATCCAGGGGTAGCGCTCATCCGGATCGCGGAGGAATTCCGTCAGTGACGACGCTGACCACTTGCTCGCGACGTGGTCGAGCGAGATTCGATCGTCGCTGTGAGGCGTTTCGTCGATCTCATTGTCGTCCGTCGACTTTGCTTTCTTCAGCGAGCTCAGAGAGTGGCAACCGATGCAGCCGAGATCCGCGAAGAGCTCGCCGCCCTTCTCGAGATCGCCCTTCTCTGCCGCGGCCTTCGTCGGCTTCTCCTCCGAGCGAAACGACGCGAGGTACGCGGCGAGGTCCCAAGCACGTCGATCGACGCCATCGATCTTCTCGCCGCCGGACCCCCGAAGGAGCTTCGGCATCGTCGCGGCTTCGCGAATCGACTTCGGGTCGTTCACCCAGCTTGCGATCCACGCGGGGCTCACTCGATCAGCGATGCCGACGAGCGACGGCCCACGCATCGCGAGCTCGGGCATCCCTTCGGAGAAATCACCCTTCGAGGGGTGGCAACTCATGCAGTGGTGCGTCGCGAAGAGCTCGCGGCCGCGACGAAACGCGAGCCCGGCGCTCAGCGATTCTTCGCTCGGGTCGTGAAAGAAGACCGTCGGAGGGATCGGCTCGCGGCGCCAGTCGAACGAGGCCCAGAAGCTGCGGAAGTACGCGTCGCCCTTGGCGGGGCTCTCGTAGCGGAGCTCGAGCGGGATCTTGCCGCCGTCGAGCTCGACCGTGATCGGCTCTTCCTTCGAGAGGTCGTCCGACTCGAGCGTCGCGACCTTCTTGCCGTCGAACGAGAGCTCGATCTTCCCTCGCCCCTCGAACGAGAACTGAAACTCGTCGCCGAGGTCGATCTCGAGGAAGCCACGCAGCGTCGCGCGGAAGGGGCCGAGCTTCTGGAGAATCGAGGGCGCCTCTCCTTCAGGCACGTAGAGGGCGAGAAGTCGCGTCGTGCGGCAGTCGGTCGACCTCGAAGCGGCGTCGCTCCCGCTTTGGAAGCAGATCGAGAGACCGCGTGCGCTCGCGGGGTCCTCGTCTTGCGCGTCGAGCACTGTCGCGGTCGACAAAAGAACGGTCGAGGAAAGAGCAAGCGCGATGGCGAGCAAGACGGCACGAGGCGAGCGCGCCGGGGGGCTGTTGTGGAATCTATCGAGCATCTCTTCGGTCAGACTGGAGCCCGCGCGGACATCTTCCATCGTCGGCGGGGCCGACGCGGAACGGCAGATGGTACTCGACGGATCGGGGAATCTCGAGAGAAGGAGACCGCCGCCCTTGACAAGAATCTGCCAGCCGACGAAAAATCCCCGAACGCAGGCTGATGACCCTATGGGGTTCCGACTTCGGTTCGCCGAGCGGCTCCCCCTCACTCTGGCGAATCGCCAGGGGTGGGGTTGAACGTCCATGTGATCGCGGATTGGCGCTACGGCGTCGTCGGTGTCGCAGTTTGGCCTCGATCGATCGCTCCGTCTGGCGCCCTGGCGTCCCCGTGGCGGGCCTTTCGTGCTCGGGGTCCTTGCGGACTACGCCGATGATGGCCCGCCGCCCTCTGCGGTCGCTCCGGATGCCTTCGAGCGGTCGGACGATCGACCGTCCGCGCCGCAGCGCTGCGTGATCGATCCCGGTCTCGTGCTCACTCGCGAGACCGGGTCTTCTTACGAATTCGAAGCGACGAACGAAACGACGGGAGAGGAGTGACGGTGCACCGCTCGGGCGAAGAACACGGCGAGGTTTCGCTGTCGCGCGATTTGCCCGCGTACTGTGTCGAGGCGCTGTCGACGCTACTCGACCTTTCCACGGACGATGTCGAGCGAGCGTGGAAGGACTCGTGCTCGCGCTCGGCTTATCGAAGCTTTGCCGTCGACGCCGATCGTCGGCGCGTCGTGCACGTACCGAGTGAAGCGCTCACGGGACTGCAGCGCCGAGTCCTCGATCGACTCCTCTACGGCGGTCCCATCTCGCCGGCCGCGTACGCGGGTGTGCCGGGGCGATCACTTCTCGGCGCGGCCAGTCGGCATCTCGAAAAGGCGTGTTCGGTTCTCAAGCTCGACATCAGCGAGGCCTTCGCATCGACGAGCTACCGACACGTCTTCGCTGCGCTTCGCGAGAGACTAGATCGCGATCTCTGGGTGCTCGGAGCTTCGCGTCGTGAAGGCCAGCAGATCGTCCGAGCGTTGACTCTCCTGACGACCGTGCGCTCCGGTCGAGGAAGCGCGCGACGACTCGCGCTCGGCTCGCCGACGAGTGTCGCGATGTTCAACGCGGTCTGCCTGCCGATCGATCGTGACGTGTGGGCGACGCTCGACGACTTCTACATCGCCGACAGCTGCATCTACACGCGCTACGTCGATGATCTCGTCATCTCGTCGCCCGCACGACTTCCGGAGCAGCTCGCCGATCGTGTCGCGGCGATCATCCATCGTGCCGGGTTCGCCGTGAACCGTAGCAAGACGACTCACCAGATCGGATTCGGGTCGACCGTGCACGGCTTTCGCCGCACCTTCCGTGGCGTCGAGCCGACCAAGGTCGCGCTCTTGCGCTACGGGAACTTCGTTCGCCTGCACCAGCGTCGCATCGAGGCAGCGCGCTCCGGAGATCTCGCCGAAGACGGCGCGCGCGAGAGCGCATTCGCGCTGCGAGGCATGGACGCGTTTCTCACGCAGGTCTACGAGAGTCGCGGAGCACGACGACCCGAGGAGCTCCGATTCGTGCCGCCGCCGGCACCCGAGCGTGCCGCGGTCGAGCAAGTCGACGAGTTCTGGGGAGCCTTTCCTTCCGAGCCCGGCGAGGAGCAGCGCGATGAGTGATGCGCTTCGCGTGTTAGCCAGACATCTCGAGCTGCCCGCCTCGTACGTCTCCGAGGGGCTCGTCGCCGCGCGGGAGGGACGCTACGACTCGTGGACGATTCCGAAGGGAGACGGAAGAGTTCGTCGCATTCGTGCTCCGGAGCCGGAGCTCAAGATCGTCCAAGACGCGGTTCTTCGAAAGCTGCTCTACCGCGCGCCGGTCTCACCCTTCGCGCACGGGTTCGTGCCGGGACGATCGATCGTCACGAACGCGCGCGTGCATCTCGAGTCGGCGAAGCACCTCGTCAGCCTCGATCTTGCCGACGCGTACCCGTCGGTGAGCGACGAGCGCGTTCGTCGCACGCTCGAGTGGGCGCTCGGTCCTTTCCTCAAGTACGCGAGCCCCACCGCGACGCGTCCGACCCGTGCGCAGATCTTCGATCTCTTGACCGAGCTCGTGTCGTTTGACGGCTCTTTGCCGCAAGGTGCGCCGAGCTCGGGGGCGATTCTGAATCTCGTCTGCGCGCGTCTCGATCGACTCATCGTTCGCTTCCTGCGTGCCGAAGTCTCGAGCGGTGTCCGCTGGAAGTACTCGCGCTACGCCGACGACTTGACGTTCACCTCCCTCGATCGATCGAGCGAAGGCTTCGTCGATCGTGCGATCGAGGTGATCCTGCGCTCGGGATTTCGAGTCAACCGTCGCAAGGTCCGCGAGACGAGCACGCGGCACGGCGACCTGGTCATCTGCGGCGTGCGCCTTCACGATGGCGAGCTGACTCTCGAGCGCAGCGTGCTCCGCCGTTATCGGGCCCTCTTCCATCGCGTCGCCCTCGCCGAGCCGGGGGAGGTCGAGCGAGCCGAGCGCGATCTCGTTCACGGAGCGCTCGGACACATCACGATGGTGACAAAGGCTTGTCCCAAGCTGCTCGCAGGGCCGCTCGAGGCTCTCCTCGCACGTCACGGCGAGTGGCTGCGGGCTCCGGGATCGAGCCTAGAGGGCCCACCGTTTCCGCGTTACGGTTGGTGATTCCGCCGCGCTGCGTCGTGCCGCGGAAGAGTCTTGTCTCCCGCGCGCTTGTCCCCGTAGAATCAGCTCCTTCTATCCAGCCGGATATCCATTACACGTAGCATTGTAGAGCCAGGAGCTTGGGACATGACCCGCGTGACGCAAGGTTGCCGTTGGGCTGTTTTGATGTTGGTCGCGATCTGTTTCGTC
>CAYZGY010000272.1:0-9352 GCA_964478085.1 uncultured Planctomycetia bacterium | reverse complement strand
TCTGCCACAGTAACTCCAGCGCGGCAGCGGCCGCACCCCTGGGGCGGGGCGCCCCCTTTGTTAGCTGGCCGTTTTCATTGCAGTGGGGTCTCTTGTCGGGGAGGCTGAGGGCGATGAATCGCTCCGCGAAGAAGCTGACCTGGCTCGCGATCTCGAGCGGCGTGCTCGTCTGCGTCGCCGCCGTCGTCGCTTCTTGGGAGGCGATTCTCGAGAGCTGGTACCTGAGAGAGCTCTGAGCGGAGCTCTGAGCGGAGCTTCCTCGTCTATATCAGCTCGACCACGTTTCGCCTCGACCGGCTCGATCAGGGATTCTCTCTCGAGGAGATCTGGTTGGCGCCCCTCGCCGAGAGGCTGTACCGGCTCGGTCTCGGCGATCAACCGCTCCAAGCTCGGTGGCGAGCGCAGGCCGAGGTTCGTCTCGAGGGAGCTCCTTCCGTGAAGGAGAAGTCGAGCATCACGTGGGACGATCTGAAGAAGCCCCAGAGCGGGGCTCTCCGCGCCGTTCGCGAGGCTTGGAGGCGGCTCTCGAGCGATTCACGACGAGTTCCCGTCTCTCTCGGGACTGTCGAGGAAATCGAGCGAGTCGAGAAGAGAGGGCCGATCATCCAGGACGTTCTTTGACCTGCGGCGTTCGTGCTACTTGCCGAGCAGGTGGGGGAGCATGCTCGTCACGATCGCGAGCCACGTCGTCGAGTTGTGGTTGCCGGCGGATGCGGCGAACGTGATCCGTCCGCCTTTCGCCATGAGTACATCTCGAAGCCGGTGATTGGAGAGCTTCACGGCCGGGCTTTCGAGATTCCCGACGATCGCTGCCCAACGCGTCGGTCCATTGTCCGTCGAGCTCAGCTTCGCCGGGACGGAGCTCTGTGACAGGTCCGCGCTCTCGAGCAGGACTCCACCGAAGACCGCGGGATGCTGGACGGCGCACTCGGCTGCGATCGCGCCACCGATGCCGTTGCCGCCGATGACGACCTTCGTCGGGTCGTTCGAGATCGGGTACTCTTCGCGTGCCCACTCGATGAGCTCTTGGCCCGCGAACTGAACGAACGCGCCCGACGCTTCGAGCTTCTGTCGGCGCGAGCCCTCGGAGTGGATCAGGAAGACGATCGTCGGGGAGAGCTTGCCGCTCTCGTGGAGGTTGTCGAGAACGATGCGCGTCGCCTTGCGGCTCGAGTAGTCACCGCGGTCGAAGAGAAACGCTGCAGCGAATTTCTTGCCTTTCGACGCTTCGAGGTCGGCCGGCGTGTACACCGAGACGAAGCGTCGCTCACCGAGCACCGAGCTGCGCACGGTTTGGCGTTTGAGGTTGCCCTCGGGCGCTGCGGCGTTCTTCACGAGCCAAGTGGCGCTTCCGGCATTCGGTAGCTCGACGAGGGAGCGTTCGTCGAGCTCCTTCGGATTGAGCGGGTCCTTGTGGATCGAGGACGCCGTGATCGTTTCGGTGCTCGCGGGTATCGCGACGTGCTTCTCGACGTGGATGCGGTACGTGAAGCGTGCGCTCGCCTCGATCGACTCGGAGCGGTACCAGACATTCGATGCGCCGAGACGCGTGAGCGGCTTCGTGGACTCGCTCGAGGACGCGCCGCCTTCTAACTGGACCCGACTCTCGTTTCCTGCTCCACGCCACAGGAAGGTCACGAGGCGCTGAGTCTTGTCTCCCTCGACCGTTTCGACGAGTGGACTTCCCGTCGTCTCGGCTTCCGACCAGAACGCCTTCGTCGATGCGTTCCCCGCCTGGATCTTTTTCGCGAGCGCCGCGATCGTGCTGCTAGCAGGCTCGCCCGTCGCGCCGCTGAGGACTCCGTCCGTGCGTAGCTCCTCCTGCTTGCGCGCGATGAGCGTCCAGGCGCCGCCTTCCTCCTCGGGCTTGAGCCACGTGTCCGCGAGAATCATCTCTTGCACATGACGCGGACCTCCGTCGACGCTCTTCGAGACGAGCACGCGACGCGTCTTGAGCTCGATCTGCTCGTCTGTCGTCTCGGTGATCTCGATGAGCTCGTAGGCAACCTTGTCGTACCGGAAGTCGACGAAGCGGTCCATCCACTTGCGACGCCACGGTCCGCGATCCTGGAATGATCCGTCGGTCGCCTCGAAGATGAAGTCGCGATGAAAGATCGGCATGAACGCGGGGAGCTTGCCGCTCGAGATCGCCTTCGAGAGTCCGTCGTAACCCTTCGCGATGCCGGCCGGGTACGACGGTTTCTTCGCCTCCTCGGCCTGCAGCGGAACGAGGGAGCCGAGATAGAGCGTGAAAGCGATGGTCAAGAGAGAGGAGGAAGAGCGACAGGCTGCAGTTCGGATCATCTTGGTGAGGTGTTTTCGAGAAAATGAGGGCAAGAAAACGGCCGTGAGGGCGCACACGCTCCCACGGCCGTTTGCTGAAACTACGAGCTCTCAGACCTTATTGGCGTCCGGAATCTCGAAGCCCTTGCGGTTCGGGTCGCGCAGGAGCTTGTTGGCTTCCGCGGCGCGGGGGCCCGTGAACTGCTCGGTCTTCGGATCGAACTGGAGCGTCGGACCGACGACGTACTTCGCCTTGTCCTCCGGCACTCCGCAGCCGTCACGCATGATCGCGTGGAGCTTCATGAAGTGCTCGTGGGCGTCCTTGTTGTCGCCGAAGCGTCCCGCCTTTTTGTTGAAGGGGACCTCTTCGCCGAGGCGGTACGAGTTGTTCATGACGTGGCCGAGGACGCAGCTGTAGTGCGCGACCTCCATGTTGCCGTTCGCCATCTTCTGATCCTTGGCGCGGCAAGCGCGGACGAAGCTGCCCCAGTTGCCACCCGGGGTGACCTTACCGGCTGGGACGTTCACCCTCTCGCCCTTCGAGCTTCCCTTCGGGTAGTAGACGTTGCGGACGATCTTGCCGCCGTCCTCGAAGTAGTACTCGTTCTCGACCTGGCGCTTGTAGCCCTTGTAGTTGACGTTTCGCACGTTGAAGAAGACCCACTGGCCGTTCGGGTAACGCGCGGCCGCGAACATCGAGTTCGGCGTGGTGCCCTGGTCGTTCCAGTTGAAGCGACCACCGAGGGCGAAGGTCTCGACGGGGTGCGTCTGGTCGTCGTCGCTCGCCCCCTGGGCGACGTCGAGCTGGTGCGTGCCCTGGTTGTTGAGATCGCCGTTGCCGGTCTCCCAGAACCAGTGCCAGTTGTAGTGGACGAAGTTGCCGTGGTACTCGTCGATCACGGCTGGGCCGCGCCACAGATCCCAGTCGAGGTGGGCCGGGGGATCGGATGGCTTCTTGAAGCCGATGCCACCGCGAGGCTTGCAGCAGTAGCCGTATGCGATCTTGAGCTTGCCCCACTTGCCGGCCTTGATGGCCTCGTGGAGACCCGCGACACCCGAGCTGCTTCTCTGCTGCGTTCCGTGCTGGATGACGACGCCGTACTTCTTCCACGCCTCCGTCGCGACGCGACCTTCGTAGACGTCGTGGCTCGCGGGTTTCTCGACGTAGCAGTGCTTGCCGGCCTGAGCGGCCCAGATCGTCATCAGCGAGTGCCAGTGGTTCGGCGTCGCGACCGAGATCGCGTCGACCTTCTTGTCCTCGAGGATCTTGCGGACGTCGGTGACGCCTTGGCACTCGTACTTGCCCTTGGCGCGATTCGCGACGTCCCGCTGCTTGCGAGCGAGCACGCGCTCGTCGGGATCACAGACGTACGCGATCTCGACGTTCGACTGACCGGAGAAACCACCGATGTGGCTTCCGCCGCGTCCGTTGAGCCCCGCGACACCCATGCGGAAACGATCGTTCGCGCCGAGAACGGCGGCGCCGATCGACGGCATGCTGAGCGCAGTGGCACCCGCGGCCGTCGCCTGCAGGAATCTACGACGATTCACTCTCTTCATCGGAACCTCTCCTTCTGACGGGCCTGAGCGACCTCTCCGGCACTACGACTCACACCCTTCCCTGGTGACTCTCGTCGACGTGCCTCCACGAGACGCACGTCGCCGCAGCCCTCCCTCGGACTGCAGAATCGTTGTTTCATTCAAAGCCGCGGAGGGACCGACGAGCGAGATGCCCGCGGACGGCGCACCGCGAAGCCCTCAGATTACCGGAAAATCCGAGCGAGATACAAGTTACGTCTCGGAAGGGGACGGGGGGCGTCCTCGCTCGACGACGGCGGGTCGGGTTCGAGATCCCGATACTTTCCCAACCAACGGACGTTTCGGAGCCGGATGCCCAGCTCGTGGAGCTGCGAGAGGTCCTGGAGGCGTTGCCCGATCGCCTCGGGAGACATGTCGACCGCATCAGTTGGGGTCTTCTTCCGGCTCGTCGGAGAAACCTGAGTTTTGGAGGTCGGGAAGGCCCTGTGGGCGTCCGGCGAGGCGCTTCATCGCCGCAAGATCTTCTCTCGAGACGATCTGCAAGCGCTGGTTCTCCCACTCGACGACCTCGCGATATCTCCCACGCGTCTGCGAGGGTGTCATTGACGAGCAGGAGGTCGAGGGGAAGGAGGTCCCGCCCATCGACCTTCGAGATTCGCCAAACCACTCGCTCCTCGGGAGTTCCGAGACCGAACGGGATTCGGCCGCCGTCGACGTCGTATCGACACTCGCGAACCGCGACCCCGCCGCACAGAGCATAGGAGAGCTTTTTCTCCTCGAAAACGGCCAGGAGTGCTTGTAACTCATCGTAGACCCTCATGGCTCCTCATCATAAACGAACCGGTCGTCGATATCAGCGCGTGCACCTTTGCGGTGTGATCGTGTACTTCGTGCTGATCAGTGCGCCCTTGGCGTCCGCCGACAAGGCGCCCGAGTCCCTCGGCGCGTCCGACGGTTGGAAGGCGCGGCTCGCCGAGGCGCAGCGCGTCGTGGCGCAGCGCGTCGTGGCGGACGTTCCCGAACGCCGTGACGAGGCGGTCGGTTGTGCGAAGTCGATCCTCGATGAGCGGGTCCGCCTCGGTCGGTCGTCCTTCGAGCGCTGCGCCGAGTCGTGTGCGGTTCTCGATGGAATGACGGCCGAGTTTCTCGCGATTCCCGAGATCGCCGAACGCCGCCGCGTGATCCACGAGCTCTACTTTCGCGGCGCCTTTCCTCGAGCTGACGGGCCGAAGTCGCTCGGTGCGTTGCGCGACTGGTGTGCGAAGCACGAGCGTGTGAAGGACCTCGCGCGCGTCGAGGAGGTGCTCGCGAAAGTGCGCGCCCCGAAGTTTCCGAGTGGCAAGCTCAAGGCCATCTGGCGCAAGCGACGTTCGAGGCGTGTCAAGCGCGAGCGGGCCTACGATGCCGCGCGGGAGTTTCGACAGAGTCGTTCGGCCCACTCGGCGAGCGAGGTCGGCTACCTCGTCGACTGGATGCGCGAGCAGCGCTACGCGCCCGCGACCGAGCGAGCGGCGATCGTGCGGTTCTGCGAGAAGGTCTTCGAGGACGATGCCGAGGTGCGCGGAGCGCTCCTCGAGAAGCTCGCGGCGGTCGAGCATTCCGAGGTCGGGCCCGGCGAGAAGGGGCTGAGCAAGAAGGAGCTGCGTCAGAGGCGTCGTCGTTTCGACAAGGTTTGGAGCGCGGTGCGCCGACTTCTCGGTGATCGAGTCCTGCGTGCCGCGAAGAAGAGTCTCGACGTCGACGAGCCCGGCGTCGCGTTCGATCTCTTCCAGTACCTCCTCTGGGTCGATCCGGACAACGCCAAGGCGCGCGAGAGCCTCGGTCATTCGAAGGTCGGTCGACGCTGGAGGACGCGATACGAAAAGGAGTTCTGGGACACGCAGGGATTCGTCTGGGACGAGACGCTCGGCTGGATTCGGCCCGCGGAGCGTGCGCGCTACGAGGCGGGCGAGTACTTCGACGTCTGGACGAAGCAGGGGAGCACGATCGAGAAGTGGAACGAGCGCCACCGCGAGCCGCCGAACTTCGCGCGCTACTCGAGTGAGCACTTCGATCTCTACTCGACCGCGGATCTGCGCACGAGCGTCGAGGTCCTCTCGCGCCTCGAACGATTCTTCGTGCAGGCGTTTCGCCAGTACGATCGATTCTTCACGGGTTACGGAGCGACGAAGCGCGCCCGGCTCGTCTTCGGCATCGCGAAGGTCAAGAAGCGCTTCAAGGTCTACTTCTACCGCAATCGCGATCAGTTCCGCGCGCACGCGAAACCGAGGCACGCGTGGGCGGGCGGGTTCTACACGCCGAAGAAGGCGGCGTCGTTCTTCTACCTGCTTCGAGACGGGACGATTCCGATCTCGACCTTGCAGCACGAGGTGACGCACCAGATCCTCGGGGAGTTCAGTCGCGGCTTCGCGCACACATGGCTTGTCGAGGGTTCGGCCGTCTTCCTCGAAAGCTCGTACTTCCGTGGCGACGTGCTCGTCCTGGCGGACGTGACGCGCCATCGACGAGTCGACGCGTATCGCCGCAATCTCCTCGACGGCTTCCCCGATCACTCACTGCGCGAGACGCTCGCGTTCGAGACGAACGAAGAGTGGGCCAAGGGCGACATTCAAAAGAACTATCGCAGCGCGGGCGCCCTCGTCTTCTTCCTGATGAGTTTCGACGGCGGTCGCTACCGCGGTGATCTCGTCGACATGCTCCGCGATCAGTACGGCGGCAAGTTTCACTCGCTCGAGTACTACCTCGGGATCTCGCACGAAAGCCTCGAGTTCTTGATGGAACGGTTTTATCGAAGCGTCGAGCGGGCCTCCTCCGCGCCCGGGCCTCTTCCGGTCCAGTCCCCGAGCACCGAGAGCCGATAGACCGTTAGCGATTCTGCTACCACACACGGTCGATACGAGCCCGAGGGGCGATAAGGGAGCCGAGGAATGAGCGAAGAGAACGTCGAGACGGGGACGCCGCAGAAGAGCTCCACGAAGAGCCAGACCGCTTGGGGCAAGTGGGCCGGCTACGGAGCGCTCGTCGCGATCACCTTGGGTGCTTGGGCCTGGAGCGGCGATGTCGCGTTCTACTTCAGCTTCCAGAGGATCCTCATGGCTCATGCCGACGAGCCCGGTTCGCGTGACATGCTCTGGGCCGTGCCCGACGAGATGGGCGAGTGCGGCGAGTCGGCGTGGGAGATCCGCGAGGAGGAAGGAAACTCCTTCCGCTGCCCTCCGGGCGAGGTCACGGACGTCGTCTCCAAGGGGCCGCAAACCACGTTCAAGATCGATGGCCGGCCCGTCTTCGTGCAGCAGTTCGCACCGGGATTCCTGCGAGCTCTGATGAAGAAGGAGCTCGAGGCTTCGGGTAGCGCAGACTTCGAGATTCCTTCGGATGCCGAGATCCTCGAGGCCGTCATCACCTCGACTCCGGACGCCTTCGAGTTCGGCAGCTCGACCACCGAGCGCACGGTCTACGCGGCGCACATGCTCGTACGCATGCTGCTTTTCCAACCGATCGAGATTCGTCACTCGCACTTCGAGAAGTGTCAGGCAGCCGTCGGCTGTGCCTACCTGATGCAGTACGATGACGGCGAGTACCGCATCCTCAGCGTCGACGCCGAAGGCGGCATGGCGATCTCGTTCGGCCCCGACTCGCCGAAGGAGTGGATCCAGAGCCCGGGGAACTGGCTCCGTTAACTGGCTCCGTTAACTGGATCTCGTCCGCTCCGATCGAGACCTTCCGGTCGATCGTTCTCCCACGAGGGAACGGGCGCTATCATGGGCGCCATGTCGTCCCCGATGGAAACCTCCGATCTCGACCGCATGGATCCCGCGTCGACCTATCGCGAGCTCCTCGCCGAGCCGAAGCTCGCGGCGCTCGACGCGCTCTTGCGGGAGCTGGGTCACGTCGCCGTCGCGTATTCGGGCGGGGTGGACAGCACGCTGCTCCTGAAAGTAGCGACTCTGGCGCTCGACGACCGAGTGGTGGGGGTTCTCGCCGTCTCGGAGAGTCTCGACCAGAACGAGCTGGCGGCCGCCCAGACGCTCGCCGTCGAGCAGGGGCTCCCGATCCGCAAGATCGAGACGCGCGAGTACGACAATCCGGACTACCGCCGCAACGACGCGTTGCGCTGCTACCACTGCAAGGCGGAGCTCTTCACGAAGGTGCAGGAGTTCGCTCGGGCGGAGGGCATCCCATGGGTCCTCGACGGGAGCCACGCGGGAGATGTCGGCGATTATCGGCCCGGGATGCGTGCGCGGGACGAGTCGGGCGTGCGCAGCCCGCTGATGGAGGCCGGGCTCGACAAAGACGATCTGCGGCGGTACTCGCGGGAGCTCGGCTTGCCGACCTGGGACAAGCCCGCCGCGCCTTGCCTGGCCTCGCGCATCCCGTACGGCTGCGAGGTGACCGACGAGAAGCTGCGCCAGATCGAGGCCGTCGAGGCCGTGCTCTCGGGGCTCGGTTTCGCGGTCCGCCGAGTCCGCCACCACGGCGAGATCGCGCGGATCGAGGTGCCGCGCGAGCGCATCGCCGAGCTTTCGGCGCCCGAGGCCCTCGGGCCGGTCATAGAGGCCGCCAAGGCCGCCGGATTCCGCCACGTCACGGTCGATCTCCAGGGGTTCCGCTCCGGCAGCCTCAACGACGCGCTCGATCTCGAGGCGCTCCGCGAACAGAGGGGGGATCGGTAGCTCCGCGGTCGCTATAGCTTACGATCACGGCACTTGTGGGATTTCGGCTTGGTCGGCGGTGCGCGCAATGTTAAAGTCGGCGGTTTCGGCCCGGGTCGAGGCGTCGCAGCGACGCCCGAGCGGCGCCTCCACGCGAATCGGACCCCATGATCGTCACCATCGACGGACCCGCCGGTGCCGGTAAGAGTACGGTCGCTCGCATCCTCGCGAGCCGCTTGAGCCTGCCGTATCTGAACTCGGGCTACATCTACCGTGCGATCACGGTTCTGGCGCTCGAGGGACGCGTCCGTTTCGACGACGAGCCGGGCATTCTCGCGCTCATCGAGGGGGCGAATCTGCGGTTCATCGACGATGCGAAGGTCGAGGATCCCGTTCTCCGAACGCGCGTCTACGCGAACGGTGAAGAGCTCACCGATCGCCTCAAGACGGAGTCGGTGACGAAGGAGGTCTGGCGCATCGCGAATCACGGTCCGTACCGGGTCGCACTTCAGGAGACGCAGCGGCGCTGCGCCGATCCGGTCGACGGTTCGTCGGGAGAAGGTGAGGGCGGCGGGCTCGTCGCCGAGGGCCGTGACATGGGCAGCGTGATCTTCCCGGAGGCCGACGCGAAGTTCTTCCTCGACGCGAGCGCCGAGGAGCGCGCCCGTCGTCAGCACGCCGAGGCCGTGGCGAGTGCCCATGAGACAGGCGCGAGTGCCCATGAGACAGGCGCGAGTGCCCAGGAGACAGGCGCGAGTGCCCAGGAGACAGGCGCGCGCGTTCCGGCGTACGAGGAGATTCTCAAGAGCATCGAGGAGCGCGACGCCCGCGATTACGGTCGTGAGGATGCCCCCCTCAAGATTCCAGAGGGCGGAACG
>CAYZGY010000271.1:579-9376 GCA_964478085.1 uncultured Planctomycetia bacterium | reverse complement strand
CCCTGGGCCCCCCGGGCGCCCGCGTGGCCAAACAAAACCGCGCGGCCGGGGCGGTAACCCCCCCCCCGGCGCCTGATCTGAAATCGTCTGAGGGCACGTTAGCGCCGAAAGGTCGCGACCTTCTTCTGAATCAGCGACCAAACAGCACCGGCCTCCGAGGCGATCTCGTCCCAGCGTCCGGCGAAGCGCCCGCAGAAGGATGACTTGAGCACCTCGCCGAGCATCCGGTTGCGATCGTCCGCAAAGAGAGGGTGCTCGAGATAGACGCAGACCTCGTCGGTCGCGCGGCCAGACAGCCCTCCGTTGATCTCGAGGCTCTTGCGAATCGCATCGGCGACCTCGACGACACGCTCGACGACCGACCCGAGCTCCGGGTGCATGCGCTGGAGGAGCTCGACCTCCTTCTCCGGAGGCAGGTAATCCATCTGCAGCGGAGCGAAGCGATCGAGCTGGGCCGCGTCGATGCTGAAGGTGCCGGTGAACTCGTTGCCGCGATGGACCGCCGCGATGAACTGGACGTTGTCGGGGATCTCGAGAAACCTGTTCTCCACCGGGTCGAAGATCCGTCGCGTCGCGTCGAGTGCCGGCATGAGCGCGTTGCGCGCGCTCTCTTGGCATCGATTGAGCTCCTCGAGGAAGACGAGGTATCGAGAGCGCGGATTCGCCTCGGCCGCCTTCAGGGCGATGAGGACGTCGGTCTCGATTGAAGTCCGTGACCGGCTGTCCCGTCTCCGACGCACGCACCTGCACGGTCGGCGAGAGTCTTTCGAACCAGCCCCGTGATCACGTCACCGAATCGCTGCACGGTGAGATCGAGGTTGCCCTCGTTCGCGAGCTCGACGTAATTCGGGAAGCATACAACCTCGAGCGGCCTCACGGCGACTTGCGCACAACAAATCCGGTAGTTTCGCCCGAGCTTGACCACGAGATTCTCGAGAGCTTCCGTCGAGCACTCGGTCGGAAGCCCGTCACTGATCATGACAAGGAGCTTCGCGCTGCGCCGACTCTCCATGGCGATCGATGCTGCGTGCCAGAGACCGGCCGCATCGTTGTTGCCGCCGCCCGGGTAGAGCCCGGCCACGGAGCTGCTCTCGGCGCACCCCGCGTCCAGGATCATCGAGTCGGTGAAGCCGAAGAGACGTAGTCGTAGACCGAGCTGACGAAGAACTCGGCGAGCTCGAAACCCGTCGTGGGGACACGGATCTCGTCGAGGACTCTCCGTCGAGGCTTGGTGAACGCCTGCGACGGCCCGTCGGAGGATCCGATGCCGCGTGCGTCGATCCAAGAGCGAATCTCGGCCTGTGTCGCTGCGCTGAGATCGGGAAGCATGCTGCGGAAACTCGACAATACCGGGCAGCTCGACGAGAGCGATGCGTTGATGCGACACCCCGTCAGGACGTCGCGGTATTCGCGAACTTCGAAGTCGCGAGGGGCCGAAGACACGTACTTGTTCCAGCAGGTCCGGCGAACCGGTAGCTGCCTCCATGACTCGGAGCGCGTCGGCGAGTGAAGGTCACTCGTGGACGAACGCCCCTTCAAAAGGACAAACGCACGACGAGGCCTTTCTTTCGCTCGAAATTCGCGGAACTTCCGGACCTCGGCCGCGGGGTCCTACTTCTTCTGCTTCTCGCGAAAGAGCGCGCGCGGCGGGATCTCTTCCTTCTTGAGGCCCGGCCCTTCCCACGAGACCTTGAGCGACTCTTCCCCGCCCCGCTCGAACATGCGCACGTCGATCGGATGGAGCCCCGCCGTCAATCGTACGAGCCCCGCGGCCTCGACGTGCGCGTGGAGTCCGTCGTTGTCGACGATCAGCTTCCCGCCGATCCAAACACGGCTACCGTCGTCGGAACCGGAGTAGATCGTGTAGAAGCCGTCCTCAGGAACTTTGACGAACCCCGTGATCCGGACCGCGAAGTCCTCCTTCCCGACTCGAGAAAGCGGCACGGCGAGCTTGTTGATCTTCCCCGTCTCGACGACGCGGACCGTGCCGAGATCCGGCAGACGATTCCACTGCCCCTCGACCACGTCGTACGCGAGACCTTGCTCCTTGCCCTCGTCGCTCACTGGCGGACTGTACGGATACTCGCCGAGTCGAATCTTCGCCGTGGCGACCTTGCCGTCCGAGACCCTCTTCCACTCGACGTCGATCTCCTCGCCCGCTTTGCGACCGAGAAGCGCGAAGCTGATGTCGACGCCGTTTCGAATCGTCAGCCCTCCGACCTTTCGAATCTCGTCCCTGGGCAAGAGACCGAGCTTCTCTGCGGGAGACTTCTGGTCGACGTTCGCGACGATCGCATGCTCAGCCAGCACATCCGTTGATGCACCGAAGCGGAAGCCGTACCGCTCCTCGACCGACAGAATCTTCGGAATCATCTGCCGGACACGATCGACCGGAATCGCGAAGCCGATCCCCTCCACACCGTTCTGCTTCGCATGGACGACACCGATGAGTTGGCCGAGCGCGTTGATCAGCGGCCCACCCGAATTCCCCCCGTTGATCGCGGCGTTCGTCTGAATCGCACCGGGGAGCGGACCGCCGGGCGAATTCGTCATGCGGGCGAGGCCGCTGACGATGCCCGTCGAGATCGTATGCACGAGGCCACCGGGATTGCCGATCACGATCGTCGGCTCACCGAGCAGTAAGTCGTGGCTGCGTCCGAACTCGAGCGTCGGCAGTGGCTTGTCGGTCGCGACGCGAATGATCGCGAGATCTTCTGGCGCGAAGCCCGCGACGACCTCGTACCGACGCACGCTCCCGTCGTGGAAGATCGCTTCGCCCTCGTGCGAGTGTCGGACGACGTGCTGGTTCGTCAGAATGAGACCCGACGAATGAATCACGGATCCCGAGCCCAGCTCGAATACGACCGCGCCGTTCGGATGGACGGAGCGAACGCATCGCAACGAGACGACAGCCGGCCCGCATCGCTGAACGAGTCGAACCGTCGGCGTCACGCGCGGCGAGCCTTTCGCGTCCTCCCCGGCGAGTCCGAGCGGCAGCGCGAGAATCATCACGCAGAGCGTGAGAAGATCTCCTGATCGGCGAAAGTCGTACATGAGTCCCAGGTCAGAACGTGTCCACGTGACGAGCCTCCATTCTCCCGTCCCGCCCGCGTGTCGTCAACGCGCGCCAGACCCGAACACGAACAGCTCGCTAAGACTCAGGCCTCGGCGAATTGAGGTCGGGGAAGCTCTCGGGTATCGTGGACGCCTTCACAGGCCAGGTCTCGAACGAACTCATCAGGATCTCGCGATGAACGCCACTCGATCGAAGGGCGCGGTCCGCGCCGCGATGACCTCCGCACTTTTCCTCACCACGGGCAGCCTCTTCGCGGCCCCCGATTTGGAAGAGATTCCAAAGCCTTCCGTCGCCGACTACTACGGCAAGTGGGAGCTCCTGCTCGCGAACTCGGGCGACACGTTCCAATCGTGCATGATCGACCTCTTCGAGAAGGACGGTCAGCCGAAGGCCGAGATGATCTGGAAGTGGGCGTCCGTCCAGCACATCGGCGCCAAAGCGCTCAAGGTGACGGACGACGGCGTGCTCGAGATCTCGAAGCCCGGTTGGGCAAACCCGTTGCGACTCCGTCGTCTCGGCGACGCGATCCAAGGGTCGGTCGAGCACAAGAACGGCAAGAAGGACTTCGTCACGGGTCGCCTCGGTCGCTGGGTCGTTGATGCCAGTGGTGCGTGGAGCGTCAGATCGCCCCGCGACGGCAGGAGTCTTGGAATGCTATGGCTCCTCCCGCTCGGCGCCGGTCGATACCGCGCCGTCGCAAAGAACGACGAGGGGCACACTCTCGACATCAAAAGCCTCTCGGTTGTCGAGAACCGCCTGACCATGAACTTCGTCGCCGACGAAGGCCAGACGAAGCTCCAGTTGGCCTGCGAAATCCGTGGTGACCAGCTCTTCGGCAAGATCCTGAACGCGGACAGCTCGGCCAAAGAGCTTGTGGTCGGGGGGCGTAAACGCCGTTGGGGCAAGCCCGTCGATCTTCTCGCCGGCGGCCTCGATGACTTTCGCCCTCGCGATCCTCGTCGAAAGTACGGCTGGAAGATCGAGAACGACATCCTGACGAACTCCCCCCCCGACGTCGACATCGTGACGAAGGCCGAGTTTCAAGACTTCAAGCTCAACCTCGAGTACAAGGTCGAGCGTCCGAAAGGCAAGCGTTCGAACAGCGGCATCTACATCCGCGGTCGCTACGAGGTGCAGATCCTCGACGACTGGAACGACGACCCGAAGAAGCGTCGCGTGCAGCGTCACGGCAACGGCGCCGTCTACAGCCGCATCGTCCCCGAGAAGTTCGCGTCGGCCGCCCCGGGCGAATGGCAGCAGTACGAGATCACGATCATCGATCGGTTTCTCACCGTGAAGCTCAATGGCAAGATCATCGTCAACAATCGTCGGCTCGTGGGGATCACGGGTGGAGCCCTCTTGCCGTTCGAGAGCGAGCCGGGGCCGCTGATGCTGCAAGGCGATCACGGCAAGATCGAGTATCGCAACGTCAAGGTGACGCCGGCGCTGCCCCCCAGTCTCTGATCTCCACTGCGCAACTCTCCGTCTCGATGCTGCAACAACTGCTCCATCTCGTCGTCGCTTTCGCTTCGCTCGCCATCTCGATCTCGGCGTTCTCGCAAGACCGCCCCGACATCCTCATTGAGGATTTCGAAGGAGAGACCTACGGCGACTGGAAAACGACCGGAGAGGCGTTCGGCACGGGACCGGCGCGCGGCGCGCTCAAGGGCCAGATGGCGGTGTCGGACTTCCTCGGCAAGGGCCTCGTCAACTCGTTCATCAACTTCGACTCGTCCACCGGGACCTTGACCTCGCCCGAGTTTCGCATCGAGCGCAAGCACATCGCGTTTCTCATCGGCGGTGGCAATCACCCGGGAAAGACCTGCATCGAGCTCCTCGTCGGCGATCGCGTCGTACGAACTCACACGGGCCCCGAGTCGGAGTCCCTCTGGTGGCGCGCGTGGGACGTTTCGAAGCTCGCAGGAAAGACGGTCCGCATCCGCATCGCGGATCGGCACACGGGTGGCTGGGGACATATCAACGTCGACCACATTCTTCAGACCGATCGAAAGAAGGACGGCATCAACCTCGCTGAGCTGGAAGCCTACCGTCAGTCGGAAAGCTACTACCGTGAGCCGTTCCGTCCGCAATTCCATTTCACGCCCGAGCTCAACTGGATGAACGACCCGAACGGGCTCGTCTTCCACGACGGTGAGTATCACCTCTTCTACCAGTACAACCCCTGGGGCAATACCTGGGGGCACATGAGCTGGGGACACGCGGTGAGCTCCGACCTCGTCTCGTGGACGCACCTTCCGGTCGCGCTCTACGAGGAGAACGGGATCATGATCTTCTCGGGCTGCTGCGTCGTTGACCATGAGAACACGAGCGGCTTTCGCACGCCCGACGCGACCTCGACCGCCCCGCTCGTCGCGATCTACACGGGTCACCGCAAGGGACGACAGGATCAGCGCCTCGCCTACAGCAACGATCGCGGGCGCACGTGGACGAAGTACCCCGGCAGCCCTGTCCTCGACATTGACGAAGCCGACTTCCGCGACCCGAAGGTATTCTGGCACGAGGGAACGAAACGCTGGGTCATGGTCGTCGCGCTCGCCGTCGCCAAGAAGCTTCAGCTCTACGGCTCGCCCGATCTCAAGAAGTGGACGAAGCTCAGCGAATTCGGTCCCGCGGGACAGAAGGGCAAACCGAACTGGGAATGCCCCGACCTCTTCGAGCTCCCAATCGAGAATCAGCCCGGCAAGACGCGCTGGGTCCTCGAGGCCGACATGGGAGGAGCGGCGATCGCCGGCGGCTCGGGCGGCGAGTACTTCCTCGGCACGTTCGACGGCAAGGAATTCAAGTGCGACGGTCCGCTCGACCGCGTCCTCTGGGTCGACTACGGCCGCGATTTTTACGCGCCGGTCTCGTGGTCGGACATCCCGGCGAAGGACGGACGCCGCATCTGGGTAGGATGGATGAACAACTGGGAGACGCACCTTCTCCCGACGTCGCCGTGGCGCAGCGCGCAGTCGATTCCGCGCGCACTTTCTCTACGAGCGATGGACTCGGGCGGACTGCGCTTGATCCAACGGCCCGTGCGCGAGCTCCAGACCTTGCGCGGAGAGGTCACGAAAATCCCGTCGGGAGCGATCGACCCGGGCAGCAACCCGCTGGCGGAGGTTCGCGGCACGCGACTCGAGATCCTCGCGGAGATCAACTGCGGAGGTGCCTCGAAGATCGAGCTCGAGGTCCGCAAGTCTGCCGTTGGCAAAGAGACGACGATCGTCGGATACGATACGTTGAGCTCGACGATCTGGGTCGATCGCCGACGCTCGGGCAACGTCGCGTTCCACAAGGCGTTCGCCGACAAGATCCACGCCGCACCGATCCACCTTGCAAAGGGTGCGACCCTCAGACTCCACATCTTCGTCGACACCTCGTCCGTCGAGGTTTTCGCCGACGATGGAGCCGTCGTGATCACGGACCGGATCTTCCCGGCACCGACCTCCGATCGCGTCTCGCTCTCTCACACGACACCAGAGGGAGAGAGTGCGCCGGCCATCAAGAGTCTCGAGGTCTGGCCTCTGGAGTCGATCTGGCCGACGCGCTGATCCGATCCTTCGGCCTCTTACGCCGCCGTCGACTCCACCGGGGCTTCGGAGGCGGAGTTTCCCGCCTCCCCTGGAGTGACGACGAAGTCGACTCCGTCTTCGGCGACGACCATCTCGACGAGCGATCCCTCGGGCACGTCGCCCGCCACGATCTTGCGACCGAGCCCGGTCTCGACGTACTTCTGGATGAAGCGCTTCACCGGGCGCGCGCCGTAGACCGGGTCGTACGATTCGCGAGCGAGCCAACGGACGGCCTCGGGAGCGACCTCGAGACGGATCATCTGCTCCTTCAGACGCTCGCGCAGTCGCTCGAGCTGGAGCTCGGTGATCTTGACGACCTCGTCCTCCGTCAGCGGCGCGAACATCACCGTCTCGTCGATACGATTGAGGAACTCGGGTCGACAGACGGCTCGGAGCTGCGCGAGCACTTCGCGACGAGCTCCCTCGGGAATCTCGCCGTCCGTCACGCCTTCCATCAGCACGTCGCTACCGACGTTCGATGTCATGATCACGACGGTGTTCTTGAAATCGACCGTCCGTCCCTGGCTGTCGGTCAGACGCCCGTCGTCGAGCAGCTGGAGCAGCGTGTTGAAGACGTCCGGATGCGCCTTCTCGATCTCGTCGAGCAGGACGACCGAGTACGGGTGCCGACGGACGGCTTC
This sequence comes from uncultured Planctomycetia bacterium, assembly GCA_964478085.1. GTDB lineage: Bacteria > Planctomycetota > UBA8108 > UBA8108 > UBA8108 > CAYMLL01. The sequence continues at coordinate 2,084 of CAYZGY010000271.1, read as the reverse complement.
GGTGAGCTGGCCGCCGTCCTCGAATCCGACGTAGCCCGGAGGCGCACCGACGAGTCGTGACACGGAGTGCTTCTCCATGTACTCGCTCATGTCGAGGCGCACGATGTTCTCCTCGCTGTCGAAGAGCGACGCGGCGAGCGTCTTGGCGAGCTCGGTCTTTCCGACGCCCGTCGGCCCGAGGAAGAGGAACGAGCCGATCGGTCGGTTCGGATCCTTGAGCCCGGCGCGCGCACGCAGCACGGCGTCCGCGACGGCCTGAACGGCCTCGTCTTGACCGATGACGCGGTGATGAAGCTCCTCATCGAGGTGGAGCAGCTTCTCACGCTCCGACTCGAGCAGACGCGTCACGGGAATGCCGCTCCAACGCGAGACGATCTCGCCGACCTCTTCCGGAGTGACCTCTTCCCGCACGAGGCACTCGTTCGACTGGCGACTCTCGATCACCTCTTCGGCCGCGGCAAGCTTCTGCTCGAGCTCGTTGAGCTTGCCGTACTTGAGCTCGGCCGCACGGTTGAGGTCGTACTCGCGCTCGGCCTTCTCGATCTCGACACGCGTCGCCTCGATCTCTTCGCGCAGCGCGCGCAGCTCGCCGATCTCGCTCTTCTCCTTCTCCCACTGCGCACGCAGCGTTCCGACGCGCGACTTGAGATCCGCGATCTCCTTCTCGATCCGCTTGCGACGCTCCTTCGACGCACGATCGCGCTCACGCTTGAGCGCTTCGCGCTCGATCTCGAGCTGCAGCTCGCGACGCGTCAACGCGTCGAGCTCCGACGGCATGCTGTCGATCTCCGTTCGTACGGACGCAGCGGCCTCGTCGATGAGATCGATCGCCTTGTCGGGCAGGAATCGATCGCTGATGTAGCGATTCGAAAGAACGGCCGCCGCGACGAGCGCCGCGTCCTGGATTCGCACACCGTGGTGCACCTCGAATCGCTCCTGCAGACCACGCAGGATCGAGATCGAGTCATCGACCGTCGGCGGCTCGACGAGAACCGGCTGAAAGCGTCGCTCGAGCGCCGCGTCCTTTTCGCGGTGCTGACGATACTCGTCGAGCGTCGTCGCGCCGATGCAGTGGAGCTCACCGCGGGCGAGCATCGGCTTGAGCAAGTTCCCGGCGTCCATCGCGCCTTCACTCTTTCCCGCACCGACGATCGTGTGCAGCTCGTCGATGAAGAGGAGGATGCGCCCCTCGCTCTCCTGGATCTCCTTGAGAACGGCCTTGAGACGTTCCTCGAACTCCCCACGGTACTTCGCGCCCGCGATGAGCGAGCCCATGTCAAGCGAGAAGACCGTCTTGTCCTTGAGACCTTCGGGCACGTCGCCTCGCACGATGCGCTGAGCGAGCCCCTCGACGATCGCGGTCTTTCCGACACCCGGCTCGCCGATGAGCACGGGGTTGTTCTTCGTCTTGCGAGAGAGGATTCGGATGACACGTCGGATCTCTTCGTCTCGACCGATGACCGGGTCGAGCTTGCCTTGTCGCGCGAGCGTCACGAGGTCACGAC
>CAYZGY010000271.1:0-545 GCA_964478085.1 uncultured Planctomycetia bacterium | reverse complement strand
AGGTCGCCTCGGGATCCGGCGTGGTCACGCGCTGACTTCCGCGAACGTGCTTGAGCGTCTCCTGCACGCGGGCCGCGCTCGCGCCGAGCTCGACGAGAGTTTGTGCCGCGGACGAACCACCCGCCCCCTCGAGGATGCCGAGGAGCAGGTGCTCGACGCTGACGTACTCGTCGCGCATTTTGCGGGCGATCTTCTCCGCGGCACGCAGCGTCGCGACCGTGGCCGCCGAGACGTCCCGCTTAGTCGGGCCGGACGCCTCGGGCAGACGCGCGAGGGCCTGGCCGACGCGATCGCGCACCGCGCTCACGTCGATCTCGAGATGACCGAGGAGACGAGGGATGAGCCCCTCGGAATCGTCGAGGAGCGCGCTCAGGAGATGCTCGGGCTCGAGGGCCGGATGACCGCGGTCCTCCGCAAATCCCTGAGCCTTCTGAAGAGCTTCCTGAGACTTGATGGTGAGCTTCTGTGAGTTCATGAGCACCTCCTGTTCTGCTGTTGAGGTCGCGTAGGCGACCAGGAGACAGACAGCAAAAGGCGTTCCAAAT
>CAYZGY010000270.1:0-9384 GCA_964478085.1 uncultured Planctomycetia bacterium | reverse complement strand
TGGTAATGGCTCTAAAATTCCGGTTGCCAAATGCAGTGAGTGCAGCGATCGACGATGACACTGTCGCTCGAGGCGACGATTCCTTTTGATGCCGAGAGAATCGGGTCTGGATTCGGCACCAGTTCGGCGGTCCAGCTCCAGCGGTGCTCCGTGGCAGTTTCGTCGAGAATCGCGCGCAGTCGTCCCGAGTTGGAGACGGGGGCGTCGATGAGCCAGTGTGCCGAGATTCCATCGACGCGTGCGAGTGTCTCACCGATCGCGACGAGTGCTGGGACGGTCTCCTCGACACGACGGTAGGTTCCGTGGATGCTCGCGATATCGCGATAGGCACCGTCTCGCGAGACGAGAACGACACCCGTAGAGAGTGCGCTTTCGACGGTGATCAGAAGGTTGTACGCGTCGATTTCGATGCGTGATCCCGACTTCAGCTCGCCGATCTCGACGCGCTTCGCCTCGCGTGTTGTTCGCGCCTCGTCACTGCACGAAGCGCGCAGGATCGCTCGGCGCTGAAGTTCGCGCAGCTTCTCAGCGCCGCGAATCTCGGTCGGGATCTCGGGAGTGTAGAACCGGAGGATGTAGCTCTCGCCTCGACGCCCTTCGACGTCGAGCCGGTAGGTGCCGTCCTCGAGTCCGTATCGAATCAGTCGCAGTCGATGGCTCTCTCGGCCGTGCCGTAGGGGAGACTCGAGAATGAAGAGCTCGACTCCTCGGCGATGCGGAAGGCGGATTTCGGTTGGTTCGCCCTTCGAGATGTATCGGCTGACGGACGCGACGGTCGCGGTCGGCGTGCTTCGTAGCGTGACCTCTCTGCGGCCACGGCGCTTGGTGAAGTCGATGATCTCATCGACGACGCACCCCGCGGGAAGGCTTGGAGAGCACTCGAGACGAAGAGACTCGGGGCTGTCTGTCGAGGCCCGGAGGCTCCATTCGCTTTGCGACTGCCGAATTTCGAGTGTGACGAAGTGCTCGCCGACGGGAATCCGCTCGACGCGCAGTCGGTCCCAGGTCGGGGGGAGCCAAGGGGAGATCTCTATCGTTCGCGCAGGGACCTCGACCCGCAGACCGAGGAGTCCGACTGATACGAGCTCGAATCGAACTTCGGTGTCGGCCTGGATCTCGATCCGCAGGTTTTGAACGAGCTTGATCGGGTACGCCCAAGCTTCGAAACCGTCGGCGAACGAGCCCCAGATCCCCGCCTGCTCCCCGATCGCCTCGACGTGTCGAGTGCGTTCGAATTCCGCCTCGAGCGCCCACGGAGAACGCTCGCGCTCGGGGGGAGAGTTCGCGCAGCTCGTCGCTAAGTACTTGAAAAGGAATGGGATGAGAGCGGTGCCGAAAGTCCGTGCGAGCACGTGAGTTCCTCCGCTCGGCAGTCTAACCGATGATTCCCACTCTTGACTCCGGGACTCCGGCATGTTTTGTTACCCGAAGGTAATTACTCTTGGGTAACAAAATGAGCACAACTGAACAAGTCCTGGGACAGCTTCGAATCCCACCATCGTCGAGGCGGATCGCGTTCGTGGTGGCAGCGCTCGTGACGCTCGGCCCCGTGATCGGTCTAGCTGGCGAGAGTCAGCGCCGACCCGATGCCCGACGCGAAGCCGAGCTCGAACGAAAGATCGAGGACGCGCTCCGTGAGATCCGTCGATTCCGCAAGGAGCAGGCAGATCTGCGTGCGGAGAAAAAGGCGCGTGAAGACGAGACGCAGGTCGGATCGGTCGGAGGAGCCGCGCGTGCTGGGGTCGACGACACGAACGTCGAAGACAGCTACGCCGACTCCGAGACGGGTCGATCTTCGGACGGGGGCACGCCTTCCGCAGCGGGCACGGGTGGAGTGACCGTGACGCCTCCTTGGGATGGCATCCGCGTCGACAAGCCGCGCGCCTTTCGAGGCGTCTACGACAAGCCGTTCCTCTTCAACATCTGGCAGCGCACGCGTGTCGGCGGATACACCGAGATCGACTACCACTCCTTCGAGGACGGCATTCAAGGCATCCCCGAAGGCTTCCGGATGCACCGCACGAACCTCTTCCTCTACACCGACCTTCACAACACGGTTCAGTTCGCGTCGGAGCTCGAGTTCGAGACCGAGTTCGACGGCATGGAGAACTCGAACGACATCGAGGTCGCTCTCGAGATGGCCTTCGTCGACTGGACGCTCTGGGAGGAGTTCACGATTCGCGGTGGTGTCATTCTTCCTCCGCTCGGACGCGTCAACGTCAACCACGACGGCCCGACGCGCGAGTTCGCCGAGCGTCCGCTCGTGTCGACCTACGTGATTCCGTCGACGCTCTCGGAGCCCGGAGTCGGTGCGCAAGGGCGCTTCGATCTCGCGGATATCATCGGTGGCGATGCGGCGGTCGAGTACGAAGTCTACGGGGTCAACGGATTCAGCGTGCTCGACGCCGACGGCAACCTCGCCGTGGGCGCGACCGAAACCGAGCAGCTCCTTCGCGAGTCGCGCAGCGCGCTCGGCGGTGACAACAACGACGGTCTCGCGACGACGGGTCGCGTCGCGCTCGAGCTCTTCGAGGCGGTCGAGTGCGGCGGCTCCTGGCACGTGGGAACGTACGACGAGCGCGGCGACAACCTCCTCAAGATCTTCGCGGGTGACATCGCGGCGACGTGGTCGATCTTCGAGGTGCAAGGCGAAGTCGCGATCGCCGACTTCGACCGCGACGCGTTCGCGAACGGTTCCGGCGTACCCGATCGTTTCTGGGGCTGGAACGTGCAGTGCGGCGCCGGCGGTATGCCCGAGTCGCTCCGCACCGCGCTCCCGAATGTCTTCGGCGCTCCCGGAGCGCGCATCGGATGTGCCGTGCGCTTCGACTGGGTCGATCTCAACGGCGATCGCGGCACGATCATCGAGCCCGGCTTCACGTTTCGTCCCTTTGCTGACACGGTGTTCAAGTTCTCGTACCGTTTCGCGCCGAACAGCTTCGGCACGCGCGGCGTTTCGGGGACCGAGGAGTGGAAGGATGAAGGTTTCGTCTTCTCGATCAGCACGTATTTCTGATCACGTTCCGAGAAGAGAGGCTCTCGGCGTCGTGTCGAAGTTCGCGTCGTGCAGCGCGATTGCCGTGACGCTGCCCGCGATCAGCGGCTGCACGCTACCCGTGCGTTCGAAACGCCTTCGCGCCATGCCGCGCGTCGCCGTGTCGATCCGAGAGTTTCCCGAGCTCGACCGGGACGACGGTCGATTGCGCCTCATTCTCGACAGCGACGATTCGCTCTTCGTCTGTCGCGCGAAGGACGGCTCGTACTACGCGCTCTCCGCGACGTGCGCGCATCTCGGCTGCGCCGTCCGGTCGGTCAGTGGGCGCTTTCGTTGCCCGTGTCACGGCTCTTCGTTCGACGCAGACGGGCGAGTCACGAGTGGTCCGGCGAGTGCGCCGCTGACGCGACTTCGCGCGTGGCGTGAGGCCGACCGCGTCGTTATCGATCTCCAAAGTGCGGAGGAGAAGGTGTGAAGACGATTCGATATCTCGCAAGCCTCGTCATGTGTCTCGCGGCGCTCACGCTCGCCTCGTGTAAAGGTGGGTCCAACGGCACAGCGTCGACTTCGCTCGATCCGCCGCCTGTGCCGGATCCTCCTGGAGCCGTCCCGGCGTTCCCCTTGGTCGATCATGTCAATCAGTTCGACATCACGCTCGGGAACATCCTCTTCCTCGAGCTCTTCATTTTGGGTGACGAGCTTTTCGAGGCGCAGTACAACGCGCTCGACGGCATCGGTGCGTTGCGACTTCCCGATGGAACTCCCTTCCGGCAGCGTTTTTCGCGAGTGCCGCCGGGCGGCGGTCGATTCACCGGCCCCAACGGCGACGCGTGCGCCGGTTGCCACAACGTGCCGTTTCCGGCGAGTGCCGGCGATGCGTCGAGCAACGTGATTCAGGACCCCGCGAAGGACGGCGTCGGGCCGTTCAACAACCGCAATACGACGAGCCTCTTCGGTTCGGGCGTCTTGCAGGTGCTCGCTGAGGAAATCACCGCGGACCTTCTCGAGGTACGCGACGACGCGGCAGCCGCCGCGCTGCCGGGTGGGGCGCCCGTGACGTTACCACTCGATTCGAAAGGACTCTCCTTCGGGACGATCACGGCGACACGGGACGCCTTTGGCATCGTCACCTTCGATCTTTCAGGCATCGAAGGCATCGATCCCGACCTCGTCGTGCGTCCATTCGGTTGGAAGGGTCACGTGACGGCGCTGCGTGATTTCGTCCGTGGTGCCGCCTTCAACGAGATGGGCATGGAGTCCGACGAGATCGTCGACAAGATCGGTGGGGGCGATCCGGATCCCGACGGTGACGGCGTCGAGGGTGAGCTCTCGGTCGGCGATATCACCGCACTCGTCGTGTACATCGCCGCGCAAGAAGTGCCGACGACTCTCGAGTTCCTCGTGCGAGAAGGACTCGAGCCGAGGCCGACGCGCGCGGTTGCCGCGGCGATCGCGCAGGGAGAAGCGCTCTTCGACGCGATCGGCTGCACGGACTGCCACGTGCCCGAGCTTCGTATCGACACACCGATTTTCGAGGAGCCGACACGCCGCGGTGGTGGCCACTACTTCGATCCTGATCTCGATCCGGCGACGACGGGCTACGACCCTGATCGACCCTTCCGATTCCACCTCGTTCAGGAAGGTGATGAGCCTCGACTCGCGCCTCACCCGAATGGTGGAGCGCGCGTGCGGCTCTTCGGAGACCTCAAGCGGCATCGCATGGGGGCACAGCTTGCCGACGCGCAAGAGATGTGCGTGACCGACGCGAGCGGTGCTGTCATCAAGGACGGTGCGGCCGACGTCACGGTTGACGAGATGACCTTCCTCACCGCGGAGCTCTGGGGCGTCGGCAATTCGGGTCCCTGGCTGCACGACGGACGTGCCGCATCGATCCGCGACGCAATTCTTCTGCACGGAACCGAGGCGCCGCCTGCCGTCGGCGATCCGGCGCGAAGCGAAGCGCAGGAGTCGCGCGATGCCTTTCTCGCACTGACCATCACCGAGCAAGACGCCGTGATCGAGTTCCTCGAGAGTCTCGTCCTTTTCGCTTTCGAGGAGGAAGAGTGACAGCCGCGACGTCGTCTCGATAGAATCACTCGAAGACCCCTTCAGGCCGAATCGGAAGAGAATGGCAGAGAAGCCGCAGGACGAATCGAAGACGACGAGTGGCGACTCGCTCTCGATCGCTCAGGAAGACTACCTCGAGACGATCTACAAGCTCTCGCTCGAAGGAGATCGCGTGCGCGTGACCGACATCGCAGCTCGGCTCGGAGTGCGCCTTCCGCCCGTGACGCGCGCGGTTCAAAACCTCGAGCGGCTCAACATGGTCGAGCGAGACGACGGTCGCGGCATCGTCCTGACGGAACAAGCCAAACGTCTGGCTCAGGCGCTCGCCCACCGACACGCCGACCTTCGAACACTGCTTATCCGTGTCCTCGGAGTCGACCCCGAGATCGCCGAGGCCGACACGTGCAAGATGGAGCACGGAATCTCGCCCGAGACCGCGCAACGGCTGCACGAGTTTCTCGAGGAGTACGCGCAGCTCGATCCCGAGACGCGATCACGCCTGCGCGGGAACCGTGAGGAAGCGGAGTTCGATTTCCTCCCCCACGGTCGTGGGACGGGCTGGAGAGCCTGAATCGTTCGAGCCTGAATCGTTCGAGCCTGATTCGATCGAGCCTGATTCGATCGAGTTCAGTTGAGAACGCTCGCTTCGAGCATCGAGGTCAGCACATGGCGCCGGTGCGCGATGTTGTCGATGTACTTCTGCGTCTCTTCGGTGCCCGTGGTCAGCTTGACTTCCGCCTGAGCGAAAAGCGAGCACGCGTGCTGCACGAGTGTGCCGTCGACCGCGCGACAATTGTCGAGTCGCTCGGCGACGTAGCGAATGCGCCGCGAGATGCGGCAGAGCTCCGCGACATCTCGAGGACCGCGGAGTTCGTGCTCGAACGACTCGACGCAAGCGCGCAGCGAATCGGTCGGCTCGGCCAGGACGGCGTCCCGCCAGGGGCTGCCACGCTCGAGTTCGCCGAAGTAGTCCGGCAAGTGCTCGCTCGTCGAGCCGATCTCACGCCAAGCGGCATCGAGACGGCGGCGACAGTCGCGAAGGGTGCGGTGGTAGCCGAGGAAGTCCTTTCGGATGCCCGAACGAGAACGCCGACGCGAGGTCTTCTTGAGCGGCTCGATGACGGAGCGACGGATCTCACCGATGATGCGGTCGTTGACGGCCAGGAGCTCGACCGCGACCGAGAGCAACTTCGGCCACGACTCGTCTCGCGGAGTCGCGAGGCGGTCGAGGTACTGCTCGTAATCGCGCAACAGGCCCTCGGCCCACTCGGCGTGCTCGCCGCAGCATCCCGCGTCGTGGTCGTGCTCGAGTCGCAGCTCGCGTCCGATGACTGCCAAGCTGCGCGAGAGGGCCTCGCTCGGATTGTGGGCGAAGCGTGTCAGTCCAGCTGCGCTCTTCGATCGATCCTCACCGCCTTGGGGAAGATGAGCACGATCTACAACTGCCTCACGGCCCAGAGGCTTCTCGAACGTCAGGGCGACCACCATGAATACCAGCTCCTCGCATTCGATTCGGCGCAGCCGAGATGCGATCTCGACTTCTTTTCTCGGAACTTGAGGGGCCCGCATCGTAAGGGCTTTGTCAGTATCTGTCAAAGACGGTGAGCTCGGTTTTCCGGAACTTTCTCGCCTCCGTGGGCGCTCCGTCGACGTTCTGAACCATCAGAGTCCGAAGTCGTAACTCTTTGCCAAAAAAAGGTGTTCGGTCTCTTTTGGGTCTGGGTTGGAGTCCTAAGTCCCGATGCGGCGCCGCAGTAGGGCCGCGAGGGCGAGAGCCGGCACGGCGAGCGCCGCGAGGGTCAGGAGGCAGAGTCCCGCTGCCTCGCCGACGAGCCCGTAGTGGATGAGGCTCGCGAAGCGCTGCGCGACGGTGCTGAGGCCCGGCGGGGCGACCAGGACCGTCATCGAGAGGTCGCCGAGAGCCAGAATCGCGACGACGACAAAGGCGAGCGCGGTGCCGCGCAACGCGATCGGGTGGACGATGACCCGTCCGATCGTCTCGCCGCGGGCGCCCGAGATTCGCGCCGCCCGATCGACGTTCTCCGGGATTCGCCGCAGCGCCGGCAAAACGCAGAGCACGGCGATCGGCAGAAAGTGAATCGTGTGCGCGAGGACGAACATCGCCTGCGAGTTGTACGCCGCGCCGATCAGGGGATTCGCCAATCGGATGAACCCGATGCCGAGAATCGGAGCCGGCGTCGCGAGAAGGAGCGTGAGCCATGCGACGATCCAGGGTCGTGCTCCGCGAGATCGAAGGAGCGTCCAGCCGATCCCGACGGCGAAGGCTGCGCAGACGAGCGCTGCGATGAGGCTCGTCGGAATCGAGACCCAGAGCTCGCGGTCGAAGGTCTTCGCGTAGTACGCGACGCCGCGATCGTCGGGCAGGCTCGCGAAGAGGCGCGCGATCGGAAAGCCGGGTAACGCCGCGCAGGCCCCGAGCGTGATGATCGAGACGGGCACGCGCGCTTTGCCGAGATCGAACCTCGTCGACACAGCTTCGGTTCGTCGTGTCGCGTTCGTCGCGAAGAGGTGCTCACGCGCGAGCATGATGAGCGTGCCGAACACGGCCACCTGGACGAAGCCGACGACCGCAGGCTCTGCGATGCGCCCGTAGCTCGCGAACTGTACGAAAATCTCTTCCGCGAACGTTCGTACGATGAGGAAGTCGGCGATCGAGAACTCCGAGCTCACCCAAAGTGCGACGAGGAGCGTGGCGACGATGAACCCGGAGCGCGCTGCTGGAATCGTCACGCGAAGGATCGTCCGCAGGGGGCCCGCTCCACTCGCGATGGCCGCCGCTTCGCTCGATCGCGGAACGCCGCGAAGCGCGACACCGACGAGCAGCACGAAGATCGGCAGGTGTGCGAGCGCCTGCGCGAAGCCGAGCTCTATGGCCGATCGACTCGGGATCCTCACCGTCGAAGGTGCGACGAGGCTCGCGCCAGTCACGTGAATCGGGATCGCCGCGGCGAGGATCAACAGCCAAACGGCTAGCCCCGAGCCGAAGACGTTCGTCTTGAACACGAGCAGCGCCAGGATCGTCCCGACCACGAGAACACAAGCGAGAGCGATACCGAGCGCCGTCGAGCTGTTCTGGAGCATGATCGACCAGAGCCCCATGTCGCTCAGGACGTTGCGCCAAGCCTCGAGTGACCATTCGCCTTCGACGTCGAACGACTGGGCGAGCGCGTAGACCGGCACCGCGCAGGAGACGATGACGGGTAGGGCGTGAAGTAGCGCGACGACCCGGTTCACCGCAGGAAGTTTCTCTCGACGAGATCCCTCGCAGCGTCGAAGGCTTCGGCAGCTTTCGAAAAATCGACGCGGAAGCTCTTCACCTCCCGCGGCGACTTGACGCGCGTGCTCGGCGCGGAGTCGGCGTGGATCGGGATCTGTGCGGACGGTCCCTTAGCGAGCCTCGCTTCGACTTCGGGCGATATCAGGTGCTCGATGAGCTTCAGCGCAGCCTCGCGATTCGGCGCCCCACGCGTCAGCGATAGCACGTTCGGAAGGAAGAGCGTGCCGGGTGCGTCGGGGGAGTGCGTGTCGGGATAAACGATGCGAACGGGCTTGCCGGCTTCGGCCTCGATCATCGCGTCGTCGGTGTCGGTGAGACCGAACGCAGCGGCGCCCGACGCGACGGCGATCGCGACGCCCTTGTTGCCGCCGTGAATCTGGATGTCGTTCGCTTTGAGCGCGTCGAGGAACGCGCGTGTCGACTCTTCTCCGTCACTCGCCCAGAGACACGCGATGTGCGACGCCGTCGTTCCGAAGAGCGGCTTGGCGATCGCCGTCTTGCCACGGTAACGCTGGTCGGCAAGATCGCGTACACTCTTCGGCATCTGGTCCTCAGAGACGAGCTCCGTATTGACGATCAGCACGCGCGCGCGCGCCGCGAAGCCGTACCAAAATCCGCCGGGGTCGCGGTAGTGCGCGGGAAGTTTCTCCGCGTTGCTCAGCTGGAACGCTTCGAGCAGTCCCTCTCGCTGGAGTCGGATCGTGTTGACGATCTCGTTGTTCCAGAAGACGTCGCAGCGCGGGTGGTCGCGCTCGCCGCGGATACGATTCGTCAGGCCGACGCTCTTCTGCGCTTCGGTGTCGAAGACGGGCAGGACCTCGATTCCGGTCGCCTTTTCGAACTCGTCGAAGATCGGTTCAGAGAATCCGCGATCGAGGGCGGTGTAGACCACGACGACCTGCGAAGACTCGCTCGAGTCGCGACAGTTGAAAGCGGCGAACGCGGCGACGAGTACGAAGATGCCGACGACGGTGCGGCGAAGGCTCGGGAGAGTGAGGGGCATTCGATGATCCTAACCGAGGGC
>CAYZGY010000269.1:0-9400 GCA_964478085.1 uncultured Planctomycetia bacterium | reverse complement strand
ACCGGCGCCGGCCCCCACGACGCGCGCGCGTTGGCCACGCTGGAACGCCTGCAGGTCGCGTGGGGTGTGGGCAGCGCGTCGCTGGATTTCAGGAGCGTCGTGCCGCTTCACTCAGGGCTTGGCGCGGGTACCCAACTCATCCTCGCCGTCATGCACGCCCTCGCCGCCATCTACGACGTCACACTGTCGGAAGAGGACATGATGCGTCTGTCGGGACGGGGCGGGGCATCCGGCATCGGACTGCACGCCTTCCTGTGCGGCGGCTTCATCGTAGACGGCGGCCATCGCTTCCCTGAGCGCAAGCAGTCCTACCTTCCGTCCGCCGCCTCGTCAGAGGCCGGCGTTGGCCCCTTGCTCGTGCGGCACGACTTCCCAGCGTGGGACATACTGCTGGTGGTTCCGAAGGGGCGGCACATCTCGGGGGAGGAGGAGGTGCGTCTGTTCCAGGGGCTCTGTCCCATGCCTCTGGAAGCCGGGGGGACCATATGTCACGAGCTTGTCATGGGCATGCTGCCGGCTCTCGTCGAGGGCGACGCGCGCGCCTTCGCACGCTCTCTCCAGCGGTCGCAGGCGGTCGGCTGGAAGGACGTCGAGATCGATGCGCAAGGCGATGTCGTGCGCAGGACGATAGAGTTCGCGCGCGATTGTGGCGCGTACGGCGCCGCGATGAGCAGCTGGGGCCCGGCGACCGCCGTGTTCGCGGAGGACGTGTCCGCGCTGAAAGTGAAGATGGACGGCTTCCTGGAGTCCCTCCCGTGTGGAGGCGTGTCGCTCGTAACGAGAGCGAACAACACCGGAGCGCGAGTCACGGTCGATGACGCTGCTTGATCTCGCGCGTTCCAGACGCAGTCAGCGGGCCGACTTCCTCGCACGGCCGGTTAGCGACGAGGACGTCGAGTACCTCGCCGAGGCGGCTCGCTGGGCGCCCTCACCGTTCAACGTGCAGCCGTGGGCGTTGCTCTTCGTGACGGAGCAGGACGCCAAAGCCGCGAGCGCCTCGGAGAACGGTGAGGGCAACGCTGAGAGCGAGGAAGACCTTTGGACGAGGCGCAAGGATCGCCGTCGTGGCGGTCCGGGCGAGGAGGAGAACGGATCTCTCGATCGACGCGAGGATGACGACTCGAACGCCGATCGAGATGACCCCGAGTGGAAAGGCGACGGCGAGGACGGGAGCCGCGACGTCGTCGAGGAGGGACGCGACCCGGAGCTCGTCGTCTCTCCCGAGACTGAACAGCTCCTCGTGAACATCGGCAAGGCGATCGATCTCCACAGGTTCGCGGATGCCGCCAAGGCGGCGCGCAAGCTCGCCGGACGTGAGCAGGGCCTCGCGAAAGCGCGCGCTCGCCAGCTGCTCGCGAAGGCGACGCTCTTCCAGCGCCTCCTTCCCGAGGGAACGCAGAAGCCTCCCGCCCTCCGCGAGATCCGCCAAGCGAACGGGGCGACGCTCGTCGCGCGCAAGATCGAGGAGACCTTCGACAGCTACAAGATCTCGCTGATCTCGGGCGGCTTCACGATCCTGCGCAAGGAGGACGTGCTCGAGGTTCGCGACGCGGCCGACTCCGCGGAGTACCGCAAGAAGATCGCCGAGAAGCTCGAGAAGACGGTCGTCCGCTACGACGAGCCGATCGACCTCTTCCTGCGCGGCGTCAAGCGCTACTATCGGCTCGGGCTTCGCAGCGAGGGTCTCGCCCTCATGGAGAAGCTGCTCGAGATGGACGACGGCGTGCTCGTCCTATCGATCCTCGGGGCGAACGAGAGCGAAGAGCTCGTCCCCGAGTGGCGTCTCGCGCGGGGCCGTGCCGTCGAGGTGATCGAGCAGCGCGCCGCCGAGCGCGCCCGCGTCCGCACGCAGTCCCGCGATGCCGACGCGAGTCTTACGGGCGAGGGCGACTACGTCGCGAGTGCGGGCGGAAACGGTGGAACGGGCGGATCACGTGGGCGAGCGGTCACGGACGACGATCTCCGCCGTGAAAACGCCGGCGTACGCCCGACCGCTCCGGCGGGCTCGGTCGACCAGGCCGAGTTCCGCGCCGTGCTCAAGAAGGTCGGCGACGCCAACCGCATCTTCCAGCGAGCTATTCAGGACGGCAGCCGATCGGGCGACTTCAAGCGTGCCGCGAAGATGCTCAAGGAAGTCCAGACACAGCTCCAGAACATGCCGCAGACCGACCAGGTGCGCGAGCTCGGCTTTGCGGTCGCGCGCAAGCGCCACGACATCTACAAGGCGTCGCCGTTTGAATGATCGGCGACCCAGTCCCCTCCGGGAATCGTTCTGCCCCACTTTTCCTGACCCGGCTGGATGAAGTACGCCCACGCGTCGACGAGCTTTCCGCCCTCGAGTCCCCGTTCGACGAGGGTCGCGGAGACGACCTCACGCGTGTAGAGATCCGGGTAGTCCTCGACGTCGTCGAGGAGGCGTAACGCCTCGGTGAAGTCCGAGAACGCCAAGACCTCTCCGACGATCACGTCGTCTCCTGGAACGATGAACGGCCACTCGCCCCTCGACCCGTCTTCCGCGAAGTGGTACATCCGAGCGCGAATCGTCGCGTCGATCGCCTCCGTAATCAGATGCTCGACGGCCGGCCGGAAGGCTTGCCCGCGCCGCAGAGTTCCGTAGACGAAGACGCGTTCGCACGCTGGCGTTTCCATGGCCGGCATCATCTCAGACGGACGGAATTCGATGAAGGACCTACGCGGAAAGAACGCGATCGTCACGGGCGCTTCGCGAGGCATCGGGCGAGCGATCACCGAGTCTCTCGCGCAGGAAGGCGTCTCGGTCTCCGCGCTCGGTCGAGACGAGTCGGCCCTCGCGGATCTCGTCGCTTCCTGCGAGGGCATCACGTCGCGAGCCTTCGACATCCGCGACGAGGCGAGCGTGCGCGCTGCCGTCGACGATCATGCCACACGGTACGGCGGCATCGACATCCTCATCAACAACGCGGGCATCGGAGCCTTCGGGCTTCTCGAGGACGTCGAATACGCGGACCTCCTCGAAACTCTCGAGGTCAACGTCGGCGGCACATTTCTCTTCATGAAAGCTGCGCTCCCGAAGATGAAAGCGCAGGGCGACGGCGACATCGTCAACATCTCGGCGTCAAGGGGTACGCAGAGCAGTCGGCCTACGGCGCGAGCAAGCATGCCGTCATCGGGCTGACGAAGGCGGCGGCCGTCGAGGCTCACCCCTACGGTGTGCGCGTCCGTTCGGTCTGCCCGGGAGGAACGGATACCGAGCTCATCGGAAAAGCCCGCCCCGATCTCGATCGGAGCGGGCTCATCCAGGTCGAGGACATCTCGGCGACGGTCCTCTTCCTTCTGCGCATGTCGGGGAGCGGCGTCGTGGACAACGTCAACCTACGCCGCGCCGGCAGCGATCCGTGGTTCTAACGCCCCGCTCCCGACCACTGCAATCTGAACGCGAGGCAGGAGGCCCGACAGCGGGTCACGATCGGCCGAGGTCATCACCCTCGGCTCTCGAGTGCTCGTCGAAGATGCAGCGACGCCTCTCAATAGCGGTAGAACTCGGCCTTGTACGGCCCCTCGACCGGCAGACCGAGGTACTCCGCCTGCTTGTCGCTGAGCGTCGTCAGCCTGACGCCGAGCTTCTCGAGGTGGAGACGCGCGACCTCTTCGTCGAGCTTCTTCGGGAGCATGTGGACGCCGAGGGGGTACTTCTCGGGCTCCTGCCAGAGCGCGAGCTGCGCGATGACCTGGTTCGTGAACGAGTTCGACATGACGAACGAGGGGTGACCCGTCGCGCAGCCGAGATTCACGAGGCGACCTTCGGCGAGGACGATGATTCCGTGGCCATCGGCGAACGAGAAACGATCGACCTGGGGCTTGATCTCTGTGCGCACGACGTCGCTCTGCGCCGTCAGCCAGGCCATGTCGATCTCGGTATCGAAGTGACCGATGTTGCAGATGATCGCGTCGTTCTTCATCGCCTGCATGTGCTCGCCACGAATCACGTCGCAGCAGCCGGTCGTCGTCACGAAGATATCGCCCATCGGCGCGGCCTCTTCGAGCGTCGTGACCTCGTAGCCTTCCATCGCGGCCTGGAGCGCGCAGATCGGATCGATCTCGGTGACGATGACGCGGGCGCCGAAGCCCTTCATCGACTGCGCGCAGCCCTTGCCGACGTCACCGTAACCGGCGACGACGACGACCTTGCCCGCGACCATGACGTCCGTGGCACGCTTGATGCCGTCCGCGAGAGACTCCCGACAGCCGTAGAGGTTGTCGAACTTGCTCTTCGTGACCGAGTCGTTGACGTTGATCGCGGGAACCTTGAGCTCGCCACGCTCGTGCATCTGGTAGAGACGGTGGACGCCCGTCGTGGTCTCTTCCGAGAGGCCTTTGATATCGGCGAGGTACTGCGGGTACTTGTCGTGCACGATGGCGGTGAGGTCGCCACCGTCGTCGAGGATGAGGTTGAGTGGCCGGCCGTCGGGAAAGACGAGCGTCTGCTCGATGCACCAGTCGTACTCTTCCTCGGTCTCCCCCTTCCAAGCGTAGACGGGAACGCCGGTCTCGGCGATCGCTGCCGCGGCGTGATCCTGCGTGCTGAAGATGTTGCAGCTCGACCACTGGACCTCGGCGCCGAGCGCGGTGAGCGTCTCGATGAGGACCGCGGTCTGGATCGTCATGTGGAGGCAGCCCGCGATGCGGGCGCCCTGGAGCGGCTTCTCGGCGCCGTACTTTTCACGCAGCGCCATCAGGCCGGGCATCTCGCGCTCGGCGAGCTCGATCTCTTTGCGGCCCCAGTCGGCGAGGCTGATGTCAGCGACCTTGTAGGCCGGCTTCGTCTCGTTGGACATCGTCACTTCGAAATCTCCTTAGGTTCGAAAAACCGTTTCAGTTTGTTCTGTTGCGAGGGTGTTTCTTCGATCTTCAAAAGTCGCTGGAACGAGCTCACGAGCGTCTCCTCGCCTCGAGGAGCAGCACGCCGGGTCGATGGTCGGCCGGTGGCAATTGGACGCTCTCCGCGAGATCGAACTCGGCTTCGTCGAGCCAGCGCGAGATCTCTTCGAGCTCGAAGCC
The DNA here is from genome assembly GCA_964478085.1 of uncultured Planctomycetia bacterium. Taxonomy (GTDB): domain Bacteria; phylum Planctomycetota; class UBA8108; order UBA8108; family UBA8108; genus CAYMLL01. The sequence continues at coordinate 4,363 of CAYZGY010000269.1, read as the reverse complement.
GAGCCAAAGATCGCCGAGTCGCTCCCGGTAGGACTCTTCGGAGTGGGCCGCGAAGTCCGCGACGAGCAGTCGGCCGTCGTTGCGAAGCCCTCGGCGCGCTTCTCGGAGCGCGTCGGGCGGATGTGCGACGTGATGGAGGACCATGTTCGCGACCATGACATCGGCCTCGCCGTCGGGGAGCGGCAAGTGTTCGAGCGTCCCGAGTCGGAGGTCGACGTTCTTGAGTCCACGACGCGTCGAGTGACCACGGGCGACGTCGAGCATCTCCGCGGCGGCGTCGACGCCGATCACGCGCTCGGCCTTGTGACTCAGCGTCTCGAGCAGGACACCTGTGCCCGTTCCCAGGTCGACGAGCGTCTCGACAGACTCCGCGTCGGCTCCGTCGAGGAGCTCGACGAGCTTCGCGACGTGATCGGCGGGTCCTTGAATCTGCTCGCGCGCGGCGTCGAAGTCCTCCGCGATCTCTTTGAAAAACTGCTCCGCCCTCTGCCGGCGCGCATCGAGACAACGCTCGACCCCGGCGTCGTCGCGAACGTGCTCCTCGCCGTCGAGGGCGCCGATCTCTCGCGAGAGGACTCGCAAGAACCGGCCAGGGGACCCAGCCTCCTTTCCGCTCCACGCGGCGGCGTGACGGTAGTAGACCCAGCTTCCCTCGCGACGGGCCTCGACGAGTCCCGCGTCGAGCAGGATCCGCAGATGGCGCGAGATGCGCGACTGGCCGACCTCGAGGATGCGGACGAGCTCGTTGACGTTGAAGGGACCCGAGCGCAGCACGCGAAGGGCGCGCAGGCGGGTCTCGTCGGCCAGGGCTTTGAGCATCGCCGGAAGCTGAGACATGAACTAATCAGGATATCCGGAAATCTTGATATGTCAATGCCGTGTTCGGGTTCTGGCCGGCGGATCCCTCTCGGTCGAGGGCGGACTCGAACGGGGAAAGCCGGAGGCCGAGGATCGCTTGCTCGCGGCTGTGATCCAGCAACTCGGCTACTCGGACAAGTTCCGACTCGAGAGCCCCGAGAGCGGAATCGAGCGCGGAATCGAGATCACCGTCGATCGGGCGGGCAAGGTCGCGGACAAGCTCGGCTTCTGCTTCGACCGCGATACGAAGAGCTACGTGACCCCGAGCTTCTTGCGTGAAGACCAAGCACAGCGACCGCGCCAGAAGAACATCACCGACCGGGTCGTCGAGCGGCTGAACGAAGGATTCCGGATCGTCGTCGAGAAGCGCTGACTCGACCTCACAGGCCCGGTCCTTCGACTTCCGCGCGCAAGAACCGCTCGACGAGCTCGAGAAAGAAATAGTCGCCCCACATCACGGCACCGCCGACACCCCAGCCCTTCGGCCGGTGGTAGACGCCTTCGAGGAGGAGACCTTCCTCGCCGTCTTGGACGGGGCCGAGGAACTCGTCCTGGGTGAGCGACGTGACGATGCGCGTCGCGCAGTCGACGTAGCTCGCGCGCTCCTCTTCCGAGACGCCGAGCTGCGAGAGAACGAGCAGCCCGCAACCGGCGATCGCCGCTGCGGAGGAATCGAGCGGTTCCTCGGGGATCTTCGGAGCGCCGTAGTCCCAGTACGGCACGCCACTTTCGGGCGTGTTCGCGAGGTAGAACTTCGCGCAGCGTTTCGCGACCTCGAGGAACTCGGCGTCGCCCGTCATCTTGTGAGCGTACGCGAAGCCGTAGAGCGACCACGCCAGTCCGCGCGACCAGCACGTGAACGGCGAGTATCCCTGCTGCGTCGAGAGGCATCGAAACTCGCCACGACCGGGATCCGTGTTGAAGATCGCCTCGTGACGAACGCTGCCATCCTCGTCGCCGAGGCTCGGACCGTCGCTACGAACGAGGAATTTGGCCGATGAGCGCGAGTGCTCCATCGCTCGATCGAGCACCTCGTCCGAGGCGCCGTTCTTCGTCGCCCAAAAGAGGAGGCGCACGTTCATCATGATGTCGATGAAGAGCGATTGAGGACCGTTGAACGAGTAGATGAACTTGTGCTCTCCCCCACCGTTCCAGCGGTACGACTGCACCGTTGCCGCCGTCACGAGCGTGTCGATGACATGGGTGCGCAGCGGATCGCCCTCGTCGAGAAAACGCAGCCAACGGCCGTAGGACGACAGGAACACGAAGCCGAGGTCGTGAACGTCGCGATCGAATCGACGCGGCAGCAGCGAGCGCGAGTGAGCCTCCGCTCGTTCTCGCCAGAACGCGTCCCCGCCCAGGAGATCGTGCAAGATCCACATCTGGCCGGCAAAGAATCCCGGAGTCCAGTCGGTCCACATCTCGGGCTGCCGGTACCACGAGCCGTTCTCCGTCCAGATCGGTGCGGGGCGTTCGGGCGGCCAGGCCTCGGCAGCCTTACGCAGCGACCCGTCACAGAGTGAGGCTACGTGCTCGAGTCGGGACTTGAGGGCGTCGGTACAAGCGGGATGGGTGTCAAGCATGGTTCCTCCGGAAAATCGGGCGACATGGTAGACCATGCAAGGTTGCGGAGAAAGCCCGGAAGTGACGAAGTCGATCGGGAGCCCCCCCCCGAGATCGACAGCTCAGTACTTGAGAAACCCCGATCCGGCCGTCGTGCGCTCGAATCGGTAGTAGACCTCGAGCGTCATCGCGGCGAGTGCCGTCGAGTAGACGCGACCGGCTCGTCGTGACCACGGTCCGCAGGTGTCCCAGCTGCCGTCCTCACAGCCACCACGACGTTGCGACGAGAGCAGCGCCTTCTTCATCTTCGGGTTCCACTTGCGCCAAGTCGTCGACCCCATCTGGAAGGCCGCGTACGTCGCGTAGTACCAGTAGTAGAAGTCGACCGTCTGCCCCGTGCTCGTCCACTGGGGCGGGCTCTGGAGCAGGTGTTTCACGGAAGCACGGATCGTCGACGACGTGCGCTTCTGTCCCGCGAACATGCGACAGAGGGCCGCGACCGAAGTCATCGTGGGCACCGTGCCCCGCTCGCCCCTCGACGACGTGTATCCCGTGACTCCGTCCGTGTCTGTCACGCGGTCGAAGAAACGCAGGGTGTCGCGAAAAGCCTCGTCGTAGCGGGAGTCATCGATGCCGACTCCCGAGATCTTGGCCGTCTTGAGTGCGAGAATGAACCAGCCGGCCACCGAGGTGTCGTTATTCCCGTCGCGAAACCCGTAGCGCCAGGCCGAGCCGGGATTGCGTGAGGCGAGGCAGTACTCCGTCGCCGCGCGAGCCGGGCGGAGCAGCTTGAGGCGATCGTTCGAAAGGAGGAGCAGCTCGCAGAGCGCCATCGTCGCGATCGAGTGCTCGTACATGACCTTGTGATGCGAGCCCGAGCCGATGCGTCCGTGTGTCGACGCCTTCCCCGGCGAGAGGATCTGCTTGCGGAGCAAAAAGTCCATCGCACGACGGAGGCATCTGGCGTAGCGCGGGTCGCTGGCCGAACGGTGCGAGTTTCCCGCCCCCGTGAACGCGAGAACGGCGAGCGCCGTCAACCCCACGTCGTAGTTGCCGTCCACCGAGTTGCCGATTCCGAATCGGCCCGTGTCGCGATTGCGACAGGTCTTCTTGCACTCCTCGGTGAAGCTCCTGCCGCTCCACCCACCGGCAGCCCCTTGATGGCGCACGAGCCACTCGAGCGCCGCGCGCACCGCGCTCTCGGTGTCCTCGCCGCCACCTTCTCGACGCAAGGAGCCTTTGCCCAAGCGCGAACCGTAGGCTCCTGCGGCCCCGCCCGAAAGGCCGATCGCGTCGTTGAGGAAGTGGCTGTCGAGGTTGAGATTGGTCTGATTCTCGAAGCTCGTGCCCTTGGGGACCTCCGTCGTGATCTCGTCGATCTTGAGCGGGACGACGGGGATCTGCACGATCTTCGGCTGTGGGATCTTGACCTTGCGGACGAGGTCGCGCTTCTTCTTCGGGTCGTACGGAGGCGGCGGCTTCGATGGAGCGACGGTCAGCGGCTTGCGCGGCGGCTTCTCCTCGCGTCCCTCGCTGTAGATAACTCCGATAATGATCATGCCCAAGACGAGGTGGAGAAGCGCCGAGATCGCCCAGAACGGCATTTCGGCGAGCCAACCGGGTCGGACGTACTCCTCTTCCGGATCGTCCTCCTCCTCGACAAGAAGGTCGTCAGAGACCTCGTCATCGACTGTTTCGTCGCGGTGGGATTCGTCGCCGGATTCTTCCTTCCACACATGGCGACGATCCCCGCCTTTTCGGAAGAGGCTCGCGTCGTCGTCGATCGGGACAGCCCCGCGGATCCGGGGTTTCGAATCCGCGCCTGAAGTGGATGGGGTCTCCGAGTCGCGTCTCTCGGACAAGGCTGTGGGCTCCGATATTACGTCCCGCGATTCTCTGCGGCTCTCTTCGAGGATACTCACGAGACGTGGACTTTTGTAGC
>CAYZGY010000268.1:224-9401 GCA_964478085.1 uncultured Planctomycetia bacterium | reverse complement strand
GCTTCTAATCTCGCGAGGCGCGTCGACCTTCGGGTCGAAGGTCTCGAACTGCGTCGGCCCCCCTTGAAGATTGAGAAAGACGACCGAGCGATCCTTGAGGATCGGCTTCCCTTCCGCGGACTCGAGGATCCGCGACCACGGCGACGACACCCCGAAGAGTCCCGCACACGTTGTTCCGAACTTGAGAAACGAACGCCGCGAAGACGGCGAGCTCGCATCGATGAGATTCAGCATTCTCGTTCTCCGTCTCTCCACTTCGACGTCGAGTCTACGGGAATCGCGACGACGATTGCGAGCGATTCGTCCGATATCGGCACTTGAAGTCGGGAGCCACGCAGGCCAGCATCTCGACTTTTCAGGAGGAACTCCGCCGCATGACCGGCTCTGCCACCCAGGGATTGATCTTCGACGTCGATGGCGTCATCGCCGATACCGAGTCGGTCAACGCGAAAGCGTCGATCGAGATGTTCGCCGAGCTCTTCGACCTTCACGGTGTCCGTCGCGAGGACTTCGAGGCCGGACTCGGACGCGGCGCGGCGGAGTACGTACGGTCCGCGGCGACCGTCCACGGCCTCGAGCTTTCCGACGAGGACGTCGTGCGCGCATCCGATAGACGCCAGACGAAGTTTCTCGAGCATCTCGAGAGGGATCCGCTGCCGGCGTTTCCCGGCGTCCTCGAGCTTCTCGACGCAGCGCGCGCGTCGGGCCGGTTCGAGGTCGCGATCGCGACCTCGAGCACGCGAGAGAAGTCCCAGGCCGTGCTCACGTCCGCGGGCGTCCCGTTCAACGAGATCGCGTACATCACGGGCAGCGACGTGACCCGCAAGAAGCCTCACCCCGAGCTCTTCCTGCTCGCGGCCGAGCGCCTCGGCTTCGACCCGTCGCGTTGCGTCGTCATCGAGGACGCGCCGAACGGTATCGAAGCGGCCCACGCCGCGGGCGCGAAGTGTATCGGTGTAACGAACTCCGTGCCGGCCGAGAAGCTCTCGGCCGCCGAGCTCATCGTCTCGAGCGTCGAAGAGGTTTCCCTCGAGACGCTCGAGCAATTGCTCTCTTGACCGACGAATTCAAGAAACCGAACGAGGAAAGACGTCATGACTCGGAACTCGAACGACGACAAGAGCCCGGTCTCCCGCCGAGGACTTCTCCAAAGCGCGCTCGGTGCCGCGGGCGCTTTCGCCGCCGGTGGTCTCGTCAGCGATGTTTCCTACGCTGCCGATGAGCGAACCGCGAAGATGGGAACCCGCATCCTCTTCCAAGGCGACTCGATCACGGACGCGGGACGCAGCCGCAAGCACGACGGACCGAACGTCAGCTGGGGCTTCGGGCGTGGGTACCCGTTCCTCGTCGCGTCCTACCTCGTCGGCGAACGTCCGCAGGACGAGATCCTCTGCTGGAATCGCGGGATCTCGGGTCACAAGGTCCCGGATCTCGACAAGCGCTGGCAGAAGGACACGATCGACCTCAAGCCGGACATCCTCTCGATCCTCATCGGCGTCAACGACATCTGGCACAAGCTCAACGGTCGCTACGACGGCACCGTCGAGACCTACGAGAAGGGTTTCGAGGCACTCCTCGAGCGAACGAAGAAGGCCCTCCCCGAAACTCGTCTCGTCATCTGCGAGCCCTTCGCGCTCAAGTGCGGAGCCGTGAACGACAATTGGTTCCCGGAGATGGACGAGCGTCGAGCAGCAGCGAAGCGCGTCGCCGAGAAGGCCGGCACGACCTGGGTACCTTTCCAGTCGATGTTCGACGAGGCCTGCAAGTCGGCCGAGCCGAAGTACTGGGCGCACGACGGCGTGCACCCGACGATGGCCGGTCATTACATCATGGCGAAGAAGTGGCTGAGCGTCGTCAAGCCGTGAAGAGACTCTCGAGCGTCAGCATCCTGATCACGATCGTAGCCCTCCTCTCCGCGCCGCTCGCGGCGGAAGACAAGAGCGCCTCGAAGCCGAACGTCATCCTCGTCATGTGCGACGATCTCGGTTGGGGCGATACGGGGTTTCAAGGCAACAAGATCATCCGCACGCCGCATCTCGATGAGATGGCGAAGTCGGGCATCCGCTTCACGCGATTCTACGCCGCGGCTCCCGTCTGCAGCCCGACGCGCGGCTCTTGTCTGACGGGACGTCACCCGTTCCGCTACGGCATCTTCGGCGCCAATCCGGGCCACATGCTTCCACGAGAGCTGACGCTCGCCGAGCTGCTCAAGAAGCACGGCTACCGCACGGGGCACTTCGGCAAGTGGCACCTCGGGACGCTCACGAAGACCGTCAAGGACTCGAACCGCGGCGGGCCGCAGGGCGCGAAGCACTTCTCGCCGCCGAGCGCGAACGGCTTCGACGTCAACTTCTCCACCGAGGCCAAGGTCCCGACCTACGATCCGCTCTTGCGCCCGGCGCCGCAGAAGGCAGGCAAGAACGGTAAGAAAAGGCGGAGCAACAACACCGCGTGGGACGCGATCGAGGACAAGTCGAAAGCGATCCCGTACGGCACGCGCTACTGGAACGAGAAGGGCGAGGAGGTCACCGAGAACTGCGAAGGAGACAACTCGCGCGTCATCATGGACCGCGCGATCCCCTTCATCGAGGCGAGCGCGAAAGCGTCGAGGCCATTCTTCGCCGTTGTCTGGTTCCACGCGCCCCACCTCCCCGTCGTCGCGGGGCCGAAGCACGTGAAGCCGTACGCGGAGTACAGCGTCTACGAACGAAACTATTTCGGCTGCATCACCGCTCTCGACGAGCAGGTCGGCCGACTTCGTGCGAAGCTTCGTGAGCTCGGGGTCGCGAAGGACACGATGCTCTGGTTTTGCTCGGACAACGGCCCAGAGGGCAAGAAAGGTCGTGCGCCGGGCTCCGCGGGCCCCTTTCGCGGTCGTAAGCGATCTCTCTATGAAGGCGGGATTCGCGTGCCGGCGCTGCTCGAGTGGCCGACGCGAGTCTCGAAGTCACGCGTCGTCGACTTCCCCTGTGTCACGAGCGACTACCTCCCGACGATCGCCGCAGCCATCGGTGTCGCCGTCGACGAAAAGAAGCCGCTCGACGGCATCTCGCTCCTTCCCGTGATCGACGGAAAGCTCGAGACGCGGCCGAGCGGAATCGGGTTTCAGTCGCGCATGCAGCTCGCGCTGACGGAGCAACGGTTCAAGCTCTACAGCTCGAATCGAGGCGCGAGTTGGGAGCTTTACGACCTGCTCGCGGATCCGAGCGAGTCGACGAACCTCGCCTCGAAGTCACCTCAGCGGGTCCAAGGTATGGCCGCGAAGCTCCACGAGTGGCGTCGGTCCTGCGAGACGAGCCGACAGGCGAAGTAGTCGAGCTCGCCGAGCTGGCCCTCACACGCGAGGCTTCGTCTCGAAGAAGACATCCTCCTTCCACGCCATGATCGCGTTCGCTTCATTGACGCGACGCGTGCGGAGGACGTTGACGTACCACTTGCCGTCGGTCTCGTTCAGCTTCCCTTTCTCGAGCTGAGAGCGAACGAGCTTCGGAAGGCCTTGTGCCCTTGGACGGCAGCGACGCAAAGAGAGTCGGCTCCGTTGCGGTCCCCTGCCTCGAGACCGGCTCCGGCGTCGACGAAGAGTCGCACCATGTCGAGCCCGCCGTGACTGGCGGCCACCTGGAGCGGAGTTCGAAGGTCCTGAGTCCTCGCCTCGAGCTTCGCGCCTTCCTCGAGGAGACGCTCCACGGACTCGACACTGTTCGCTTGTGCTGCGAAGTGAAGCGCCGTGAACCCGATTCTGTCCGCAAGCTGAAGCTCTGCTCCGGCGGCGAGCATGATGTCGATGCTCTTCCGATGCCCTCGCATCGAGGCGTAGTGGAGTGGCGACGTGCCGTCTCGATTCTTGATCTTCACGTCAGCCCCGGACGACACGAGCGCGTGGACCACGTCGAATTCGTCCTCCTGATCCCTCCAAATCGACGCCGCGTCTCGCGCCTCCCGCCCATCTCCTCCCGCAGCACGGCATAGGCGCGGTCGAACTCGTCAAAATACCGCTCGGGCCCAGTGACTCCCATCGCGACGTGAAGAGCCGCTTCGAAGTGCTCCGTCATTGAATCGAGAGCCGCGCCAGCCTAGTCCGCGTTTCTCACCGAAGTCCGTCGCGAGTCGTCGTAGCTCGAGTCGCTGGCGAGGCCTGCGACCGACGGCGTCGCAGGCGTACCTGAACGGTACGCTGAGGACGACGGAGTGAGCAGAACGAAGCCAGCGTTCGAGATACGTCGACGCAGCAAGAGTTCGGGTAGAAATGCGGACTAGATCAGTCGTTCCGCGGCGGAAGCGTTGCCGAGAAGGGCCGCGATGTGCAAGGCGGTCAGTCCGTGCTGTCCGGACTGATCGAGAATCTCACGTGCATGCTCTTCGGGAACTCGACTCAAGATGAGCTCGAGACCATCGAACTGTCCCGCCATCACGGCGAAGTGGAGCGGAGAAAACGAAAGACAACTGTCCGAGAAGAGCCGCGCTGGATCATCCTCGACGAATCGCTCGAGCGTGTCGACGTCACCCTTCGCGATCGAGTGGAAGAAATCGAAACGCTTTTCGGCGCGTGACCGAGGCTTCGGCTTCGAGACCTGCGGCTGCTCCTCACGCCGCGGCTCGTCCCCTCTCGGCGACAAGCAGCCCACCGTGCTGATCGTTGCACAGAAGGCGACCGCCTGACCCATTCGTATCCACATAGCCGAACTCCGTACGATTTCCCCTGACGAGACTGCACGGTCTTCGCGCTCAGCAGTTCCAGGAAAAGAGTGAGTCCCTACTGTCGCGGGTGCGGCGTTACCGGAATCGACAGGGCGCGCTCGCGGACGTCGCTCGGGACCGGGCCCGTCCCGGGGTGCGGGAAGTCGCCGACGAGCTCACCGTCCTCGTCGAGGAACGCCGAGACGTCGTAGGTGTTGCCTTCACCGTCGGTCATGTTGAAGCGACCCGTGCCGAAGCCGTAGGTCTCTCGCAGGAGCGCCGTGTTGTCGGCACCGCGCTCGACCGGGTGACAGCGATCACAGTTCTGCGGCACGCGACTGACCGTGTGGTGGTGGAACGGGTTCCAGCCGAAGCCGGGCTTGCCGTCACCGCTCGTGCGACGGCGGTCGCGGCACTTCGTCTCGCCGTTCTCGTCGATGTAGCTGTCAAACACGGCCATCGAGCTGCAGAGCGGGGTGATCTTGCCTCGAGTGTTCGTGCCGAGCGCGAAGAAGTCGAGCGAGTAGTCGTTGCGAGCGACGCCGACTTGCCCCACCGAGTCGAGACCCGTCGTGTGGTTGCGGCCCATCGAACGATCATCGATCGTCACGTGACAGCCGAAGCACGTCTGACGCCACGAGGTGTGACACGTGTAACACTCCATGCTGTCCGTGTGCGAGAAGCCGTGCTCGTTGACGCCCATCGCCTCGGTCATCGCCTGATTGACTCCGCTCTCGAGGAGACGGTGGATCTGCGGGATTTCGATTTCGCGACCACTGACAGCGAGCTCGAGCAACATGCGTCCGTCTTCCGCACGCCGCACACGCTTGAGCGCGAAGCCCTTCGCGTTCTTGTACTCACCGTCGACCGGGTCGGGCTGAATCTCTTCGCGAACCGTTCCGTGACAGTCCTCGCACAGGATGCCGACCTGGTATCGCTCCGAGGCGTAGATGTACCCGTCACCGTGAACGTCACCGCCGATGTGACAGTCCACGCAGTCCATGCCCGCCGCGTAGTGGACGTCGGGCGGCGTCTCGTCGATGTCGTTCGAGTCGTCCTCGTCGGTGAAGTAGTAGTCCTCACCGTGAGCATGCAGCACCTTTCCGAGCGTCACGCCGTTCGTCGGCGTCTTGTCGGGAGGAAATCCGCCCTCGCGAATGCCGCGGTAGGCGAGCCCGATACGCCCGCCCTGGAAATGGCAATGGGCACACTGCTCGGTCGGGATCGCCGACGTCAGCTGGTGCTTGCGCGGGTGCGACGGGAAGTCCTTGTCGATCGTCGGATCGTCCGATCGCGAGAGTCCGTCGTCGTCGTAAACCATGTGGCACGCCGTGCAACCCGACGAACGGTAGTTGCCCGCCGAGTTGTCGGGACCGAACGAGTTGAGGTGACACGTCGGACAAGACTTCGGCAAGTACGCGTCGATGCACGTTCCGATGCTGTCACGCGGCGCCTCGGGCGGCGGCTCGCGAAGAGCTCGGAGGAAATGCACGGCTCCCTCGGGAGCCGTCTCCGGGTCGAAGTCGAAGTCGGTGATATCGACCGCGGCGTACTGCGCGTCCCGCGACTGCGATCCGGCGAGGTAGCGCGGCAGCGTGTAGTGCCCGGCGTAGGTCGCCATGACGTTCTTCTGAACAGCCTCGACCGTCGACTGATGACAACCCGAGCCGTTGTTCGCGCTGCTTCTCGAGCCGCAGCCACGATCGGCGACTCGCAAGTCTCCAGGATTGACGAACTGAAGATACGACCGCGACTGCTGATCGAGCTGATCCGACGAGAGCCCGCGCAAGTAGGCCGGGTCGCCGAGGAAGGGCACCTCGTGTGCGGCCTGTCGGGTGGTCGCGTTCGGGTTTCCACCGTGACAGTCGGTGCAGGAGAGAGGGTGCCAAGGATGGGCGTCCTCGATGCCGTGACGCTCGCCGTGACTGTCGACGGGCCGATGGCAGCCGATGCAGCCGGCTTCGCTCGCCGGAACGTCCTGCGTATCCGGCTCGGGAAGGTCGCTGAGGAAAGCACGCGTCAGGATCACGCGAATCCGACGCTCGAGGCGAACGCCGACCGCGTCCGTCAAGACGCACGTCAAGAGCGCCGGCGTCGCCTCGAGCGCGAAGACCGGGATCGTCCGGTCGACCTCCATGAAGAAGCCGATGCGCTGGACGAATCCGTCCGACCGAAGCTGTCCCGGCCCCGAGCTCTCCCGATCGAAGAGCAAGTACTCTTCGGTCTCGAGCCGAAAACGGACGGAGATCGGTCGCATATGGTCGACGCAACGCGCCTCGACATTGAGCGACACCGTATGACCGCCCTGACCGAACGGCGTGACACGCAGGCGGTCGCAGTTCTGAAGGCGTCCGAAGCCACGGCGGTTGCGACCGACGTAGAGGACACGCCCCTCGGGACAGTCCGCGACGGGCTCCGCGATGCGCACCTCGGGCTCGTCGCCGCAGCAGGCCTCCTCGAGAGCCGGCAGGCCCTCGACGCACCCGGTCTCCGCGTCACACGTTCCCCGAAAGCACGGATCGTGGGGAGAGATGCGGAAGAGCAAGACGGCCTCGACCTCGGCCGGAGGCACGCCCGTGTCCGTGGCCTTGACCGGAACGTAGAACGGTCCGAGCTGGTCCTCGGCCGGCGTCCAGACGAATCGACCGCTCTCGGCATCGAGCGACGCGCCGTCGGGAAGGTTCTCGACCTCGTAGGAAATCTCATCGCCGTCGGGGTCCGATCCGCCGACGAGGAACTCGATCGGCATGCCCACGAAGCTTCTGTGAATCCCGCGTGCCGGAATCGACGGGGCCTGGTTCTCGAGCGAGTCGCGTTCGACGATCACGAGACGGAAGTGGCCGTCGCTCGATCGCGCCGGGGCGCCATCGTCGTGAACACCAAAACCCACCACCTGCTCCCCCCCCTACCCCACGCCGGCCTGAATTCGAGCCAGAAAGAGGCGATCGCGCTGTGTTGTCGGAGCGACCTGGCCTTTGTCTGGGGCCCCCCGGGCACGGGAAAAACCCGCACCCTGGGCCATATCGCCACCGAACTCCTGCACCAGGGGCTGCGCGTGCTGATCACCTCCACGACCAACGCCGCCGTCGATCAGGCACTCGACCAGATGGCAACTCTGGAATCGGCCCGCCCTTTTTTCGAAGAAGCTCGCATCGTCCGCCTGGGACTGACGACCGGAGAGACCTACGGTACCAGCCTTGGGGAAGTGGTCGACGCCCGCGACGCCCGGCGTCGGCATCGGTTGCAAACCCTTGAGCAACGACGCCTGACGCTCAGAGACCAGATGCGTCTGGGACAGGAGTTGCTCCAAAAGCTGAAAGAGGCTTCCCCCGTCGATCAGCTAACTCTCTTCGGCACCCCCTCCGGCCCATCCCCGGGCCTGGCCAGGGCCGCCCGTCTCCTCTTCTCAGCCCCCCTCACCTCCCTCCTCACCTCTCTGGAACCATCCGCCCAGCGCAGTCTGGTCGACCGGCGGCTCGACCGCCTGGAACGCCTCTCGGCCCTATGTGCAGACCAGATAGAAACGCTCAGGAGGGAGCTGCGGCAGCGGGAATTCCAGGCAATTCAGGAAGCCCGCCTGATCTTGGCCACCATGACCAACGTCTATCTCAGCAGACTGCTCACCGATGAACGGTTCGATGTGGTCGTCGTCGAAGAGGCGGGGATGGCCATTCTCCCCACCCTCTTCTACTGCGCCAGCCTCGCCCGCCGGAAAGTCATCGCCGTGGGCGACCCCCGGCAGCTCCCCCCCATCGTCCAATCCTCGGCGCCCTATGTCCATCGGGCCATGGGCCGGGATATCTTCTCCATCACCGTCCCCCGCCCTCTGCAATCGAATCTGGTCGCCCTGCTCGACACCCAGTATCGGATGCACCCGGCTATCGGCGATCTGGTGAGTCGGCTGTTCTATCAGGGGCATCTGCAAAACGGGGTCTCATCCGAGGAACGACAAGCCATCAGCGACCGCTCCCCCTTTCCATCCCACCCTCTGATCGTCGTCGATACGCGGGGAGGGACCACCTGTCAACCCCGGGGCAATTCCTCCCGGGGCAATGAAAAATCCGCTCATTTTTGCGCCCAACTCGCCCTTCTTGCCCTCCGCGACGGTCTCGAATCGATCGGCATCATCACTCCTTACGTCGAACAGGCCAGGCTGATCCGCCAGTTCCTGTCCGCCACCCAGGCCAAGAGCGGGATCGAATGCAGCACGGTCCATCGTTTCCAGGGCCACGAGCGGGATCTCATCATCTTCGACACAGCCGATGCCTCTCCCCTTCCTCCCGGCGTCCTGCTCACCAGTTCAGATTGGGATTCCGCAGCGGCGAATCTGCTCAACGTCAGCATCTCCCGAGCTCGGGGAAAGCTGATTATCGTCGCCGATATCCCCTATTTTTGCGAGCGCTCCCCCGGCGGGTTGATCAATGCCCTCATCGCCGAGGCTCTGCAGGAGGGGCAACAAGCCCCCATGGACCTGGAGATGGCCGGTCGCTGATTTTTGCT
>CAYZGY010000268.1:0-210 GCA_964478085.1 uncultured Planctomycetia bacterium | reverse complement strand
CCCACAAAAAAAGAGACCAAACGACAAAAGCCATTTGGTCTGCTATAGACGAACCTTTCCCCGTTCCAGAACCGGTTCAGCTCAACTCCTCGGGAAGATGGGTTTGGTCGTCGGTGGTTCCCTCCTCGAGCTGATCCCTGGTAAGCCCCACGGCATCGGTCAGGTCCGCCCCGCTCAGATCCGCCGCCTCGACCTCCGGCCCGGGCAGTT
>CAYZGY010000267.1:0-9409 GCA_964478085.1 uncultured Planctomycetia bacterium | reverse complement strand
GATTCTCCGAGGCGTTCGCCCCGGGATCAACCTCTTTCGTTGTCGAGAATTGTCACTTCCCCCGGACAAAGCGCGCACGCGCGCTCGAACCGTCCGGTGTCGCGACCGAAACCCGAACGGGCTTCGTTCGGGAGCGCAGATCGACACGCAGGAGCGCCTGATGAAAGCCCTGTGGTAAGTCGAGCCGAACGGTGTCCTGACCCGTCGTCTGGGCTCCCCCACCGATCCAGAGGTGCAATCCCTTCGAGTCACCGAGCTCGATGTCGAGCTTACCGGGCGAGGTCACCTCGATGACTCCCTTCGCGAACGCGAAGTCGACGTCTTTCGGTGTCGCCTCACGAAGCACACGGATCGGAAGATCACCTTCGACCGTGCTGTATGCTGGGGAAAAGCCGCGATCACCGCTCCGTGCGACGGCCGCTCCCTGCTGAAGGACGTCGAGCGGTCGCAGCGAGCCGAACTCCGACGACAGCACGCGCCAGGTACGCAAGATGGGGCGCGCCGCGTGTGCCGGATTCTTGCCGAGGCTCGCGAGGAAGGCAAAGAGGTCGACAGCCTCGGCCTCGGTGAGCGAATCGAGCAGCCCCTCGGGCATGAGAGAGCCGCCGGGCGTCTTCGCGGCGATGTCCTGCTTCGAGACAGCGACGTGCACGTCATCAGCGTTTTTGACGACGATAGAGCTTCCGCTTTCACGCACCTGAATTCCCGTGACGACCTCGCCGCTCTTCTTGATCAACGTCAGACCGTGGTAACCCTCCTTGATCGCCTTGGGTGGATCGAGCAGGGAGTCGACCGTGTAGTCGATTTGCGCGCTCGTTCCGATCGTCGAGAGGTCGGGACCGACGGTGCCTCCGGAGCCCGCGATGGCATGGCAGTGAAGACAACGAAGCTCCTCACGTCGGAAGATCGCCTCGCCGCGCGCGACGGCTCCGTCGGGCTTCGCCTTCGCGATGGCCGCGAGCAGGCTCTCCCGCGAGTGCGTAGAGTCGGTATCGAGTCCACCGGCCGCGGCAAAGGCCTCGACGAGAGCGTCTCCCGCGGTCGGAATCGCACGCGTCGATCGCATGCCGATTCGTGCGAACTCGGCGCTGATCTTCTTCCCCGCGAGCTCGGGGCGAGAGCGACCGGGCCGTCCTTTCGGCGCAGAAACGCGTCGACGATGCGCTCGAACGAGCTCGCCGCGGGCACGGGATCCTCGGTAGCGACGGCGACGGCCAGCTTGGCTGCCGCTTTCGCGTCAAGGGCGGCGAGCGCAGCGACTGCGTCATGCCGGAGATCCCTCTTGGAAGTTCCCGATGTCGCGATGTCCGCGACGAGATCGCGCGCGCGCCCTCTACCGCTGGCCACGAGCCCATCGAGCGCCGCGCGACGAACCGTAATGCTCAGAGGCTCTGACCGGGCGAGATCGGCGAGCTTCTTCGCGCCGCCCGCAGCCTTCCACAACGCGACGAGTCCGCACGCCGTCGCCGCGATGCGATCGTCGGCATGCGCGAGGAGCCCGTCGACCGATGCACCCTTCGGGGCCGCGAGCTTCCTCGTCTCGTACGATATTCGAACCGTTCGCAAGACGTCGAGGGCGAGATCGCCCGCACCTGCCTCACCTGCGCCCGCCTCTTCAGCAAGCGTGTGCGCTCCCGCGAAAGCGAACGCTGCTTGCTCGGCGTTACCGAGCGCTGCGACGACCGTCAAGAGCGCCGCGCGACGCACCTTCGGCAGCCCGCCTTTCTCGAGAAGATCGAGAATCGGGCCGACGACGTTCGGCGAGCCCGCCGCCTTGAGCGCAAACTCGAGCTGGCGTGCGCTTCCGCCAAAGTCGATCTCGCCTCGATGCAGCGCCGCGATCCAGATGTCGCGCAGGTCGCGGACAGTCGTCCCGAGCGCGTAGTCGAGAAACTTGTCCATCGGACGATCGAGAACGCTCGCCGCGAGCTCGATCGCTCGAGGATCACGCACGCGTCCCAACGCGCGCACCGACTCGAGCCGCACGCGCGGGAAATCGTCGGCGACGCTCGTAGCGAGGAGCTCGAGGGCGTTCGGGATCGACGGCAGCCAGTACGCGAGCACTCGCACAGCGGCGGCCCGCGCACGCGGCTCCTTCGCGTTCAGCAGTCGCTCGAGAAGCGCCCGATCGGGCTTACGAACGCCGAGCTTGACCCAGAGGCCCTCGAGGATCTGGTGCTCGAACTTCGGATCGTTCGCGTCGAGACCCGCGATCCACGCGTCAAGCTCCGCGACGACCTTGCCGGCCGGGTGCTCGCGGATCTCCTGCTTGGCGAAGTCGCGCGTCCACCCTTCGCCCGACTTGAGATGCTCGAAGAGCGTCGATAGTGACTCCCCCGCGATCTTCGGCCGCTCGACGAGAGGGCGGCCCTTCGCCGTCAATCGCCAGACGCGACCGTTGACGTGGTTTCGGCGAGGGTCGCGGAAGCTCACCTCACCGTGCTGGATGATCGGGTTGTACCAATCGGCGAAGTAGATCGCGCCGTCGGGTCCGAGCTTCACGTCGACCGGCCGAAACGCGATGTGCTTCGAGCGGATCACGTCGGGCATCAGCTTCGCCGTGTATCCAGATCCTTCCTCGCTGAGCGTGTATCGCACGACGCGGTGCGCGCGGAAGTCGTTGGTGATAAAGCTGCCTTGCCAATCGTCGGGAAGGTGGCTCCCGCTGACGAAGTCGGCGCCGCAGTACTTCGGAGTGCCGCGATTGAGACCGTGGAAGATCGGTGCTCCGGTCTTCGCCGTGACGTACGAGGCGCCCGGCAGGAAGTAGATCACGCCTTCGCCGTAGGCCCCGTCGGTCCCGAAGTGCTGCCCCCAATCGTCGAAGGTCTGACCCCATCCGTTGACCATGCCGTAGACGAAGACGTCAAGCTCGAGCGTGTCCGGCCGGAACTGCCAAATGCCGCCCGCGTTGAGACGGCGCACTCCGTGAGGCGTCTCGACGTGCGAGTGGATGTAGATCGACTGGTTGAAGTAGACGAAGCCGTCGTGCCCCCAACGGAGCGTGTGAATGATGTGGTGCGTGTCCTCGGTGCCGAATCCCGAGAGCATGACACGGCGATAGTCGGCCTTGCCGTCGCCGTCGGTGTCCTTGAGGAAGAGGAGCTCGGTCGAGTTCGCGACGTAGGCGCCACCGTTCCCGGGGAGGACGGCCGTCGGCATCAGGAACCCTTCGGCGAAGACGGTCGAGGTTTCCGCGCGTCCATCACCGTCCCTGTCCTCGAGAACCAGGATGCGGTCCTCGGGAACGTCGCCGGGCTTGAGATGCGGATAGAGCGATGACGATGCGACCCAAAGCCGCCCCGCCGTGTCGAAGTTGATCTGAATCGGCTTGTTGATCAGCGGGTCGGCCGCGAAGAGCGAGATCTCGAATCCATCGACGACCTGGAAGGAATCGAGCTCTTTCTCGAGGTCCGGCGGCGGGATGTTCTTGAGACCGCGCTGCGCGAAGGTCGAGGTGCTCGCACAGAGCGCGACGACGAACGGTGCCCAGCGGAGAATGGTCGACTTTCTCGAGTTCATCATCTTCATCGTTGCTCGAGCGCCTCCTGATTCTCGGGGTAGACCTTGTACTCGAGCGCCTTCGGCTCGCGGAGCTCCGCGATGCGCTTTTCCTCCGCGGCGATCAAGGGATCGAAGTCCTTCATCTCTCCCGCGAGGTGTCCTTGCTCGTGCTTGCGGAACAAGAACAGGTACGTGTTGTTCTGCGGTCGCCACTGATAGAAGTAGAGCGAGTTCTTGTACTGAATCGTGCGCCGGAGCTCTTGGACTTGCGCGATCTCGGGAGACGCCGCGAGCGAGAGCCCTTGCGCGAGCTCGAAGGGGCTCGCCTTCGCGACGACCTGGTCGTTGATCGAGATCAGGTAGCGCCCCTTCGCCAGTCCGCGAATCTTCAGGAACCGAGCGGGAGCCGGCGGCGCCTTCGCACCTTCGATCGCCGGTCTCGGCGGCGCCGGAAGTGCGCGTGCGGTGACCTCGAAAGACAGGCCGTTCGCGTCACCGTCGAAGTTCTTTGCATCCTGAAATCCCGACGCAGCCATCGCCGGCTTGCGCGAAAGATCGATGTCGATCATCGTTCCGGGCATCTCGAGACCGAGCGCTCCGAGGATCACTCGGGACGTGGCCCAGTAGCCGAAATCGGTCAAGTGGATGCCGTTGTCGGTGTACTTGACCTTCGCCGCGGAGTCCGCGCCATCGCCGAGTCCGCGGTAGAGATCGATGAAGATCTCGCCGCGCTTCTGCGCGACCTCACGAATCGCGTCGCAGTAGAGCTCGAGCTGACGATTGTGCGCTGCCGGATCCGGTAGCGGCGCGGGCATCTTCTCGTGACGGATCGGCGAGAGAAAGACGACGCGCGGCTTCGTCCCGTCGATGAGCTTCAGCAGCCGCTCGAGCCCCTGGAGGAAGCGCGGCAATCCGGCCTCGCCCTCGAACGACTCGACCATGCCGTACGCGAGGAAGACCGTCGTCGGCTTCGTCTCACGGATTCTCCGCTCGATGCGCGAAAATCCCTTGGCGGCGGCGTCGAAACCGGCGCGCGCGTGGCCGTGGACGTTGTCGCCACTCCAGCCGAGGTTGCGGTACGTCACATTTCGATCGGGGAAAGCCTGCGTCAGCAGCGTCTCGAGGTAGCCACTCGGCAGCGAACGCTCGACGAACGCGTTCCCCAGAAAGACCACTCGCTCACCGTCGGCGAGCTCGAAAGCCCTCGCCTCCTGGGCCTCGACACGACTCGAATTCGCGACGAGGGCAAACAAGAGCGCGAAAGAAAGTCGGGGTATTCCGACTCGGTAGGTATCCGTCATTCTCAATCCTCTCTTCGAAGCGCGAGATTTCCGACGTAAAGATCCCGATGGAGCCAACGAGGCGTTGACGCCCCGCTCCCGGTCGTCGAGAATCCCAGGCTTCGCTGTCCTCCATCTCTTCGTTCGGTATGCTCCTCAAGCTCCTGCGAATCCTCGGACACTGGGCCACACGGCACCCGCGCCAGGTCATCATCGTCTACGTGATCGCAGCGATCGCCTCGGCGATCTGTACGGTCGCGCTCTTGCAGTTCAAGACCGACCAGAACGATCTCGTCGCGGCAGACGTCGAGTACAACCGACGCTACCTGCGTCTGCTCGAGGAGTTTTCAGACCTCGAGTTTCTCTATGTTGTCATTCAGGTTCAAGACAATCCGGAGAGAGCGATCGATGTCGCCGAGGCGGTCGTCGAGGAGCTGACCCCGCTCATCGACGAAGGGCACATCAAGACGATCTTCCATCGCATCCCGCTCGAGTCGATGGGCTACGGCCTCCTGTTTCAGGATCGCGCCGCGCTCGAGCAGATCGTCGGGTGGATCCTATCAAACCGCGAACTTCTCGTATCGCTCGGAGGGATCGATCGTTTCGATCGCCTGATCGGGTTCTTTTCGGCTGCCTTCGATCCGGAAAAGCTGGCCGAATCCGAAGACGGTGACGGCGGCACTCAAAAGGACTTTGCCGAGTGGGGCTTTCGGTTTCTCGACATCGCGATCTCCGCCATCGAGTCTTCGATCGAAGGTAAGACGGTTCCGAGGCTCGAACGCGAGATCGAGCGCGAGTCGGGAAAGAGCCTGATGGAGCGCGGATATCTCGCGACGGAAAACGGCAAGTTCTTGATGGTCGAGGTGCTCCCCGCGAAAGACACGACGACGCTCGAGCTTATCAAGGAGCCGCTCCTCGCCGTGCGCGCCGCGCTCGATCGCGTGGAGATGAAGTTCCCCGAAGTCGAGTTCGGGCTCACCGGTCGTCCGGTCTTCCAGGCGGACGAGATGATGACGACCGACGCGGACATGCGCAAAGCGACGATCTTCGCGCTCGCCGGAGTCTTCACGCTCTTCGTCATCTTTTTTCGACGGCTCGTGCGTCCATTCCTCGCGATCCTCGCGCTCGGCATCGCGATCCTGCTGACCTTCGCGGTCGTCTCGCTGACGATCGGCTACCTGACCCTCCTCTCGATCGTCTTCGCGGCGATGCTCGTCGGGCTCGGTATCGACTTCGGCATCCACCTCGTCGCCCGCTACCAGGAGGAGCTCGCCGCCGGACGCGACGTTCCGCATGCGATCCAGGTCGCCCTCGTGACGACGGGCGTCGGCATCGGGACGGGAGCCTTCACGACCGCCGCCGCGTTCTTCACGACGTTCTTCATCGACTTTGCGGGACTACGAGAGCTCGGCTTCATCGCCGGCGTGGGCGTGCTTCTCTGCTTCCTCTCGATGGTCACCCTCCTGCCGGCGCTCCTCGTCCTCGTCGATGGTCGTGCGAACAAGAAGGGCGACCTCAGGCGCATGAAAGCGCTCTCGGTTCCCTTCCTCGACAAGCTCGCCGATCGACCCAAAATCGTGCTTGGCCTTCTCCTCGTCGTCACGCTCGGCGCTCTCGCGAAATTCGAAAAGCCGCGCTACAACCCGAACCTTCTCGAGCTTCAGGCTCAAGGGCTCGAGTCGGTCAAGTACGAGATGATGCTCATCGAGGAGTCGGAGCGTGCGACGTGGTACGTCAACTTCGTGGCGAACAACATCGAGGACACGACCACGATCGTCGAGAAGCTGAAGACGCTCCAAGAGAAGGACATCGTCGGAGCGATCGAAGGTCCCTACGACGTGATTCCGCCGAATCAGCCCGAGAAGCTGGAGGTTCTCGCTCGCGGTGCTGCCATCGCGAACACCGTGGAGCTCGCGAGAGCCTCGAACGAGGTCGATACCGAGGCGCTCTCCGAGTCGCTCGACGGCCTTCTCGACGCTGTCGACGATCTCCAGAGCATGCTCGCGCAGCGCGACGACGAGGAGAGCCGCGCTGCTCTCAAGATGTTCGACCCGCTCGCGGATCGTCTTGACGCCCTCCAGGTTCGCATCGAGGAGGGCGGCGATGCTGCCGCGGCAAAGATCGCGCCCGTCCAGGAGCGCTGGTTCACCGAGTGGAGCGCGATGCTCGGAAAATTCCGCGGCGCGCTCGATCGTGGCCCGATCAACGTCGAGACGCTTCCCGAGATTCTCCGAAATCGCTTCGTTTCGAAGAAAAGGGACAAGTTCCTCGTCTACGCTTATCCGTACAAGGACATCTGGGACGAGGAGCACATGAACGAGTTCATCGACGAGATGGCGAAGATCAGCCCGGAAGTAACCGGCACGCCGGTCCAGGTCTACGAGTCGACCTGGCGCATGCGCGACGGCTTCATCAAGGCCGGTCTCTACTCGCTCATCGCCGTCTTCTTCCTGCTCCTTCTCGACATGCGACACCTCGGTCGTGTCGCGCTCGCGATGGTGCCACTCGTCATCGGTCTCTTCTGGCTATTCCAGGCGCTTCCCTTCCTCGGTCTCGATTTCAACCTCGCGAATTTCTTCGCCGTTCCGATCTTGATCGGTGTCGGAATCGACGGTGGCGTTCACGTCGTTCACCGTTATCGTGAATCGAAGGATCACGCCGAGGTCGGACGAACGACCTGCGCCGCCGTGACGCTGTCGCTCCTGACGACGATGCTCGGTTTCGGCGCGATGTCGTTCGCGAGCCACCAAGGTGTCGCAAGCCTCGGACAAACGATGGCCGCCGGCCTCGTCTGCCTGCTCCTGTCGACCGTCATCCTGCTGCCCGCGCTGCTCGCGTTCTTCGGCGGACGAAACAAGTCATGAACAAGATCACTACCACCGATTCGGTCCTTCCGGCTCACGAATCGAACTCGATCTCCGCGTCGATCGAGTCACGCGGCGAGTCGCCGCGTCGTGACGCGCTCTCGACATCCGTCGATCATCGGCGTCGGAATCTCCTTCGACCTCCAGCTCAAACGCCCGTTGACCAGCGTTCGAACCGGAGGAAGACTCACCCGGGCTTCACGCTCGCTCTCGCCCTCGCGCTCTTCGCCTTTCTCCCAGCTCAGGCGACCGCGAACGATGGCGGATTCCGCCTTGCGCTCGTGCAGTCGGGCTACCCAGGCTCGTCGCGCGCGGCGAAGGGTTTTCTCGAAACCTTCTCATCCTACCTCATGAAGAAGACCTCCCTCGAGAAGGTCTCGGCGACCTACGACAACGTCCCCAAGGACGCTCTCGAGAAGATCGCCAAGGCACCGCCGAAGGTCGGCGTCGTCAGCCTCGGGTTCTACCTCAAGCACCGCAAGAAGCTCGGACTTCGGGCGCACCTCGAAGCCGTCCCGGCGGAGAAGTACTACATCGTCGCGCAGAAGGGCAAAGTGAAGTCGCTCGACTCGCTGCGCCACTCGGCTGTCGCGGGTGGCGCGCTCTACGAGCCCGAGTATCTCCACGCGATCGTCTTTCCGGCGGTGGCGAGTGACGAGTGGAAGAAGGAGCCGACCCTGCGCCCGACACGCGCCCTTCGGAAGCTCACCCGCGGAAGCTACAGCGCTCTCGTAATCAACGGGCGCGAGTATCGCAGCTTCGGGTCGCTCGGCAAGCTCCAGGGGCTCGAGACGCTCGCTGAGTCGAAGCCGCTACCCATGGCGGTCGTCGTCTCGTTCGGCGCCACCGAGGACTCGAAGGAGTCGCCCAAGGTTGCCGAGTTTGTCAAAGCGCTTCGCGGCCTCAAGGACGACAAGGACGGCACGGCCATCCTGCGCACGATGAACTGCGAGGACTTCCGCCCACCCGTCGCTGAGCAGCTCGCAGCGCTCGAGAAGCAGTTCGACGCGCGACAGAAGCCCGTCGAGAAGGACGCGGAGAAGAATTAGCGTGCGACACGCTTCGTTGATCGCCGTCGCTTCGACGCTGATAGTCGCCGCGACGGGCTGCACGACGCTCGAGGATCTCTTCGGCATCGACGGCGGAGATATCCCCTACGAGTTCTCGACGCTCTCGAACGAAGAGATCGCGACGAACATCGCGAACGCCGACGCGAGCTACCGCGAGCCTCGCGATGCCGATCGCGTCTCAAAATCGCTCGAGCTGTCGCTCGCCTCCGTCTCTCCCGAGAACGACTACGAAGCGCTTTGGCGGGCTGTTCGAGCCGCCGCCTGGCTCGCCCAGTACTCGGAGAGTCGCGAAGATCGCGTCGCTTTCGGCGAGCGCGGTATCCAGCTCGGCAAGGCCGCGACGGAGCTCGAATCGCTCGCGAAGCGACCCGAGTCGCACTACTTCTTGGCGCTCGCGATGGCCAACTATTGCGACGTCATCGGCACGTGCGCACCGGAGGTCATCGTCGAGATCCGCGATCGTACGTTAGAGGCACATCGCCTCGATCCGCAGTTCGATCACTGCGGCCCCTCGCGCTTCGTCGGCGAGCTCATCGTCCAGACGGCGGACTACCCCGCGTACAACGTCGGCGACTTCGAGGAAGGCCTCGAGCATCTCCAGCGTGCTGCCAAGGACTGTCCGAAGTTCGCTGAGAACTGGCTCCTTCTCGGACTCGCTCTCCTCGACGACGGTGACGACGAAGGTGCCCAG
>CAYZGY010000266.1:0-9440 GCA_964478085.1 uncultured Planctomycetia bacterium | reverse complement strand
TGGTGTGGTGTTGGGGGTGTCGCGCGGGCGGCGCGCTCGCCAGGGGCCTTCCCGAAAGGCCCCTAAAAAAATCAGTCTCTATTAAACGCACTCGATCCCGGCGGCAGGAACAGCTCCGCCGACGGAGTCGTCGGCTCGCCACCCTGTGACTGGTAGCTTCGACCGCCACCGGTCAGCAGGATTCGATCGTCGAAGCTGCCGAGACGACCGTCGACGCCCGCGAGCGGCGTGCAGACGGTGTAGGCGCGTTGAAGACCGCGGTTCTCGGCCCAGCGGTCGGCGCTGACTCCGCCCCAGCTGTCGATCGTGCCGTCGATGTGACCGTCCATGGTGAACCAGGCACCGACGATTCCTAGAAAGTTCTGGGGGTTCGCACGACGCGCGTTTCCGAGGTTCCGCGGATCGAGGTTGTTCACGAGAGCGACCGGCACGTTGAAGAACGGGTCGAAGACGCAACCGGCCAACATCGCGGCGCTCGAGTGATTGTAACTACACGGGGGACCGAAGATATCGACGCCTGCGAGCGAGAAGACCCAAGTTTGTTGACGATCGACACCTTGGACCAACGGCTCGAGGAAGCGCGGCATCGGAACGGGGTTCGTCGCGCAGCGGGCGACCTGGACGCCAGCGATCGGGGCGCCTCCGGGCGGGATGTACTCGGCGTGCTGAATGTGAGAGAAGAAGATATCCTCGCGAGACTCGAAGAATCGGATGCCCTGGGCAGGTCCCGCGCCGGGGGTGTAGGTCGCGAGGAAGAGTTGGTCGGTAAACGGGGTGATGGGACAGCCACCACCGACGTTTCCGTGCGTCACGAGGACCGAGTTCCCCATTCCGAGGACGCCGTCGATCGTGAAGTCGTTGAACTGGCCCAGGTTGATAGCGTAGGGCTTATCGAGGCGGCCGTCCGTGAGGCGGACGCTCGCGATCAGCGTGAAGATGTTCGTTCCGGCGTCGAAGACCTCGACGCTCGTCATGAGGTCGAAGCCGCCGCCGCCCGGCATCTTGTTTTGCGGAGCGAGTCCGGAGACCGCCGAGAGGGTTTGGAGCCCAGCCGTGACGAAGAACATGTCGTCGGGCCCGTTGAGAATGTTGTCCGGGCCGGCGAGACGCCCGAAGGCGTGGTCGGAGCGACCGCGACGCGTCTGGAGCGTCGTGAGCTCAGCCTCGTTGTCGAGCAAGCGTACGTAGTCGAACGCATCATCCGTCGGGAGGAACCACTCACACGTGCTCGTCGAGGGGAAGCGGGTCTCCTGACGTTCGCGACCGGGCTGACCTTCGGGGATCTCCTCGTCGATAACCGTGACGGTCGTGAAGGCCTGGCCACCGGCGATCAGGACGCCGCCCGTCGAAAGGACCGTCGAGGTGTGGCGGAAGCGAGGCTCGCGCATCTCGCCTTCGACCAGTCGGAACAGGCGCTCGGACGGCTCGAACGCTTCAGCGCGGGCGTGGATCAATCCCGTCAGAAGGTTCGTCGTACCGCCGATGAGCAGGATATCGCTGTTGCCGATCTCGGTCGCGGTGAAGAGGAGGCGAGCACCGTTGATGAACGTGATCGGGTCCCCCTCGATGTTCGTGTCGATCCACAGACCCGTAATCGACTCGAGCGGCGGGACGTCGTCGTCGAAGGTCGACTGGTCGTAGAACTCGACGCTGTCGAGGGCCGAGAGGCCGCGCTCGTCCGAACCGCCGAACACCCAGATGAGACCGCCCGAGTGGGCGATCGCCTGGTGCAGGTAGCGCGGCGTGTTCATCTCCGCCGTGCGGTAGTACGGGCGGTAGTTGTTGTTCCCGTCGAATTCCTCGAGCGGCGGAGCCGACTGAAGGACGCCCGGGATCTGGCCTCGGGGGCTGCTGGTATCACAACCGCCGGCACCGACGAAGACGATCATCGTCGCGAGGCAGAGCACGATCGCGTGGAGGGTTCGCTCGACAATCTTGAGGATTGCGTCACGCTGCTTCATTTCTTTAGTTCCTTCGAAACCGGTTGCCTTTCGGCACTTTGGGCTCCGCGGCCGTGCTCTCGATCACAAAGATCTCGATCGCGCGTCCGAGGCTTCGTATTCCCACAGCGTTCACAGACGTCTGCTCGAAACGAATCTGTTCCAAGCACATCCGTCCAGACAGGTCGAGACCGACAACGTCTGAGTACGCTGCTCTTCTCCAGTACAAATCGCTGCGCATGCCATGCGTCTTACGGGAACCGCACGGACACGCGTAACGACGATTTTAGCAATCCGTATACCGCAAAACAATCGCCGTCAGTTTCTTGACAGCATCGTACGATCAGCTGCGGGAAACGAATTGCAACTTGCTTGAATGAAAAGTCTTACAGCTTCCGGCCGGGCTCGATCCTCTCGAGCCGGGAGACCCTTCGCTGCGAAGGTTGGGCGCCGGCAAGAGGCACGCAGGTGCGCGCTGACGACACACTTAACGTAGCAATTTTACAGCGTCGCGCCGTCCGATAACACACCTTTTCTGTGCCGGCGAGCGCGCGGCGCCGGGGGATCCTCGACGGTTTTCGCCGAGAGTTCGGGGAGGGGGCGGGTCCAGGCCCCCGCTCGCGAGGGGCGGCTTCCCGAAAGCCGCTTACGTCAACGTCTTCCGCCGCCGAAGCTCGAGGTCGAGCCACCGCCGCCACCGCCGCGGCCGCCGCCGGTGGGGATAGAGATCCGCTGGCTGGATCCGCCGTTCAGACGACCAGCCCCACGACCACCTCCTCGGCCTCCGCCCCGACCGAACTCGTTGCGCAGTCGATCGCCGAGGCCCTGAGGAGGATTGAATCCGAATCGCTCGCGCAGGCGAGATCGCAGGTCGCGTCCGCCGTCGCCGCGACCGTCGCCGCGTCCTCGTCCCTCGCCAGGGCCGTCGCCGGCTCCCGTGAAGCCGCCGCCGAAGGTCGTCGCGTCGGCGATGCCACCCGCACCGGCTCCGCCGGCACCTGCGGCCATCTCCTCGAGCGCGGGGATCTCGATCTTCATGCGACGTGCGGCCATCAGGGGGATGATCGTCGTGAAGCGCTTGATGATCGGCTCGCCGTTCTTTTCCATCGCCTTGCGGCCGATCGCTGCGTAGACCTGGAGGTCGACGCGCACGGCCGACGGGATCGGCGAGGTGGGGAGCTCCTGGTTCATGCCGTAGGGATCGTCCGTCGCCCCGAATCCCCCCCCGCCCCCTGTCGAGCCCGCGCCCGGAGTCGAGCCGCCGCCGGGGACATTGGACGTGCCGGCTCGCGTCGTCCGGCTGCTTCCGAGGGTTCCGCGGCGCCCCGAGGGGTCACTGACGCGCGGAATTCCGCCGGCGCCGGTCTCGAGCTCGCGCTGCTCCGCGACGAGGCTCTCCTGCTCCTCGATCCACGCGGCCGAGTCCCACTCGGCGAGCCACTCGTAGCCGTCGAAGTAGGTGATGTCGAGCGAGTGGACCTTGTCGTAGATCATGTAGTTGAGGCCGGGCGAGTCGAGCACGCCCGTCTCCGCGAACTCGGTCGACTCCTTGCGGAAGAGCGTGTAGCTCTGGTAGCCGTCGATCGCGTCGCTCTCCTGCAGGAAGTACTGAATCACGCAGATATTGCGGATTCCTTCCCAGTCGTACTCCTCGACGCGCGGCTTCGGGGTGACGGCGCTGAGGAAGGTCAGGCGGTCCTCGCCGCCCTGGACACCGTCGATGTTCTCACCGACGAAGACCTGGTTGTTGAGGCTCTGCGTCGAGCCCTTGAAGAACGCCATCGAGATGTCGCGGCGCATCACGGTCAGGATGCCCTCGCCGACCTTCTCGGGGATCGTCAGGCGCTCGACGGCGCGCTCGGTGTCGAGGCAGTTCGTGAAGATCTTGTACGCCGTCAGGAGGACGATGACGAGGAGCGTCAGCGCGATGATGACCTCGACGAGCGTGAAGCCACGGTTCGAATGACGCCGTCCACCCGTACGTTCCTCACTAGGCTCGAGCATCGTGGCGGGTCGCCGCGAATTGACGTCATCTCGACATTTGGCGACGGTCAGTTCCCGCATCGCCTTCGACGATCGCTCTTTGGGGCGAGCTGTATCTACGCGGTTCATCACCATCAGTACTCCCCTCCCAAAGTCGAGTACGGATCGAAGGTCGGATCCCCGTGCAGCAGCGAGGGCTGCCCGTCGAAGTAGAGCTCGTTCTGCTCCTCGTACCAGGCGTTGCTCGGCAGCGTCCAGACGGTGTACTCGTAGGTCGAGCCTTCGTCCGTCGACGTGAATGACGCGTTGTCACCTCCGCCGCCGCCCTCGCCGTCCGACGAGTCGAATCGGAGCGGCACGAAGATCGTGATCTTGTACTCGAGGACGACCTGGTCACCCTGCGCGCGCATCTCGGGCTGCGGAATCTCCCACGTCCAGGTCGGGTAGCCTTCCTCCTCGAAGGTACCCTCGTGGTCGAGCGCGGTCTCGACGTAGTGGATGTGATCGTAGAGCTTCTGTTGCGCGAGCGCCTTCGCCGTCCGCTTCTGCGTGTACCGCGTCGCCTTGACGCGTGATTCGGCGAGGATTTGCAGCATCGGCAGAACGAAGGTCGCGAGGAGCGTCACGGCGATGATGAGCTCGAGTAGCGTGAACGCGGCGCCGCGTCGCGTGGCTCCTCGTCCCGATGGTCGTCTGCTGAAGTTTCGCATGACGCTGTGCTGGTTGGAGTGAATCGATCGCGGTTCCTCCGCGATCGAGAGGGGGCTTCCCGAAAGCCCCCTGAAAAATCAGTCCTCGAAGTCTTCGAACAACACGTCTTCTTGCGCGAAGAAGTCGACCGTTCCCGTGAGCGCGTTGAACGTCAAAGTGTAAAAGCCGCCTTCGATGCTCGCGAGCGTCACGATGTGAGAACCTTCGGTTCCCGTCGGCGAGAAGTAGACGTCGACGACACCGTCGGAGAACTCCTCGCCGGTTCCGCGCATCGAGACGCGCACGATGCGGAGGCCCGGGAACTTGGCGCGCTCCTTGTCCGGGTGGTCGAAGTAGATGATCTCGAGCGACTCGCGCTCGGAGATGGGCTCGTTCGGGTAATCGGTCGGCGCCGGCGGAAGCAGCTCGTAGGCGGGCTTGTCAGGATCGAGATGGTAGCGCACTCCCGTCCACGAGCCACGGCTGATCGCGTGGAGGCGCGTCTCCTCGACGGCCGTGCCAATTTCGCGCGCGGCCGTACGCAGGCGATAGCGGGGGAGCGAGCTCGACATCTTGACTGCGCCGAGCGAGAAGATGAGGCCGAGGACGGCGAGGACGAGCATCAGCTCCATGAACGTGAAACCCGCATGCCGGAGGCGCGTGAAGCCGGCTTGTCGGCGGCTATTCGGTCGCGTCTTCGACGGACCGCGGGTCGAGCTTGGCGACAGGTTTTCCGTCGATGAGCTCGAAGCGGTAGGCGCGTCCCCAAGGGTCTCGGGGGAGTTGCTCGAAGCCGGGCAGCTCTCGATCGTCTTCGTCGGTCGGGAGCACCATGTCTGCGAGCGAGCGGGGCCAGCGGCCCGTCGTCGCGTAGAGCATTGTCGCTTGGTTGACGATCGCGCGAAGATCATGATCGACCGCCGTCGTTGGGGGACAATTGCTGATCGAGTCCGAGTCCCGACTCGCGACGAACACGAGCGCGAGGAGCGTGATCACGAGGAACGCTCGACGTACTCGTCGTTCCCAGAGTTGCCATTCCTCGAGGTCGGATCTGTCCGTTTCCGTCACTCTCGCGGCGGAAAGAAGTGGTCCTGATCGTCCCCTTCGCCGCCGGGCTTCTGGTCCCTGCCCAGGCAGAACGCGTGCGGCTGATTCTTGATGAGCTCGTAGCCGTACTCGTTGCCCCAGGGGTCCTTGGGCATCTCTTCGAGGCCTGGGAGCTCGGCGCCCGATTCGTCGGTCGGGTTGACGAGGTCGGCGATGCTCTTCGCGAGGTTCCCCGTGTGGGAGTAGTTCTCTTTGGCTGCGTAGATGATCGCTTCGAGGTCATTCTCGATCTTCGTCTCGTTGGCCTTGAAGAGGACCGGGATGACGACCTTCGGCGATGGGCCGCAGCTCGCGAACAGAACAAAGATCAGAACGAACGCGAACCCAGGGCTCAGGAGGCAATACGCCAGCAGCCTGAACCCTGCATCGTTCGAAGGACGCTCGAGCGTCAATACTCTTCCCGCTTGGGGTAGTAGAGGTCTTCATCGTCACCTTCCCCGCCTTCGGTCTGGTCCTTGCCGAGACAGTAGGCCGTGGGCTTGTTGTCGACGATCTCGTAGCCGTACTCGTTGCCCCAAGGGTCCTTGGGCATCTCCTCGAGTCCGGTGAGCTCTCTTCCCGTGTCGTCCGTCGGGTTGACCAGGTCTGCCAGCGTTTCGGGGAAGCTCCCCTGGTCGGCGTAGTAGCCCTTCGCCGCTTTGACGATCGCCTGGAGATCGATCGTGATCTTCGTGCGGTTCGCCTTGAAGAGAATCGGGATGACCTTCGTGACGACCAGCGTGCCGAGAAGGCCGATGATCGTGATCACGACGATGAGCTCGAGGAGCGTGAAGCCCTTCTTTCCCGGTTGGCTGCGACGGTTCTGAATGTAACGCTGGAACGTCATGGCTCGGATCCCTCTCCGGAGTCGATTTCTTACGGTGTTCGGGGGAGTTTACGTCGAATGGTAAGTTTCGAATGTACCATACAAGCGCCTATCACAGGGTGCCCGAAGATCTTTCGAATCTCGACTAACCAGTCATGGACGAGAAGTCGAGGAGCGGCAGCAGGACCGCTGCAATAATGAAGCCGACCACGACGGCCAGGAGGACGATGATGATCGGCTCGATCATCGCCGTCAGTCGCTGGATCGTCATGTCGAGCTCCTCCTCGTACGCCTCGGCGATACGATCGAGAATCTCCTCGAGCTGACCTGTCTGCTCACCGACGGACACCATGTAGCCCACCATCCGCGGGAAGACCGACGAGCGCCGGATCGGCGCCGCGAAGACGGCACCTTCGATGATGCGGCCGTGGATGTCGTTGATCACCTGCGTCAGGCGTGCGTTGTTCACGACGAGCGAGACGATCTTGAGCGACTCGAGCGCCGGAAGTCCCGAGTTCAGAAGCGTCGAGAAAGTGGACGCGAATCGTGAGATCGCCTGCTTGGCAAAGAGCGTGCCGAAGATCGGAATCTTGAGCAGCATCGTGTCCCAACGTAGACGCCCAGCTTCTGTCGCGAGCATCGCCTTGAGCGCGGCCAAGCCGACACCCAACCCGATGAGTAGCAGCAGCCAGTAATTCTTCGTGATGTCGGAGATCGTCATCAGGACCTCCGTCATCCACGGCAGCGGCTGGCCTCGATCCTTGAGGATGCGCGTGATCTTCGGGACGACGAACGTCATCAGGAAGATGACGACCGCGAGACCGACGAAGACCATGATGCACGGGTACGTGATCGCCGAGATCACCTTTCCCTTGAGGGTCGCCTGCTTCTGCAGGTAGTCGGCGACACGGACGAGGACGACGTCGAGGTGACCCGACGCTTCACCCGCCTTGACCATGTTGACGTACAGGTCGTTGAAGTAGCGCGGGTGCTTCGCCATCGCCTCGGCGAGGTTGTTACCCGCGGTGATCTCTTCCTTGATGCTGCGGAGCACCTGCTCCATGTCCTTGTCGTCGCACTGCTCGACGAGGGCATTGAGCGCGTCCGCGAGCTGGATGCCGCTCTTCAGGAGCGTCGAGAACTGGCGCGTGAACGCGGCGAGGTCGCGCACGTTGACACGCTTTTGAAGCCAGCTGACGTTGATCTCCATCGACAGGAGACCACCGCGCGGCTTCGTCGCGACGGCGCGGCTCCTCTTCGAGCCCGTCTCGGTGACCTCGCCCGCGACGTCCTCTTCGCCCTTCTTCTTCTTGCGGACCTTGGGCGGCTTCGCGGCCTTCTTACCCGAGACCTCCCACATGTCCGTCACGTGCATGTGGTCCTGACGCAACTTCGTGCGCGCATCGCGAGCGGTGTCGGCATCGATCATGCCTTTCTTCTGCTTGCCTGCGGCGGTCAGTGCGCGGTACTCGAAAATGGGCACGAGATCAGTCCTGTGGGCCGGTTCTCAAAGACACGGTCTTAGAATACGTCGAGCTGCGTGACGCGGAAGACCTCTTCGATCGTCGTCAGGCCTTCCTGCACCTTGCGAGCGCCGTCCATGCGCAGCGTACGGACGCCACGCTTGACCGCGGCCTGCTTCATGACCGAGGCGCTCGTGTTGTCGATGATCGCGTCTCGACTCTCTTCGTCGATCGGGAAGATCTCGTAGATCGCCGTGCGGTCGTAGAGTCCTCGACCGAGGCAAGATTCGCAGCCACGACCTCTCCACAGGAGGCCTTCCTTGAGCGTCGACTTGTCGGTGATGCCGAGCTCCTTGAGCTGGCCGGCCGTCGGTTCGTACGATTCCTTGCACTGTGGGCAGATGAGACGCACCAGACGCTGGGCGACGGAACAGATGACCGCGGAGGCGACGAGGTACGGCTCGACGCCGAGGTTGACCATTCGAGTCAGCGCGCCGGCGGAGTCGTTCGTGTGGATCGTCGAGAAGACCAAGTGACCCGTGTTCGCCGCTTGGACGGCGATTCCGGCCGTCTCGGCGTCGCGAATCTCACCGACCATCATGACATCGGGGTCCTGACGCATCAGAGACCTCAGTCCCGACGCGAAGGTCAGTCCCTTCTTGTTCGCGACCTGGATCTGCGAGATGCCGTCGATGTTGTACTCGATCGGATCTTCGATCGTGATGACGTTCTTTTCGTCCGAGTTGATCTCGGCGAGCGCCGCGTAGAGCGTCGTCGTCTTACCGCTACCCGTCGGTCCGGTGATCAGGATGATCCCGTGCGAGTAGCCGATGTACTGCTTGATCATCTCCATGTTCTGATCGCCGAGGCCGATCTCATGGAGCCTGTAGAGACGAGCGGTCTTGTCGAGAAGACGGAAGACGATGCGCTCGCCCTGGGACGTCGGCACGGACGAGATACGAACGTCGACCTCGCCGTCACCGACCTTGATGGTCGTACGACCATCCTGGGGGAGGCGGCGCTCGGCGATGTCCATCTTTCCCATGACCTTGACGCGAGAGGTGATCGCGTCCTGGAACTTCTTGGGAATGAGCTTGGCGTCGTAGAGGATTCCGTCGATTCGGTAACGCACCTGCATACGATCGTCGTAAGGCTGCATGTGGATATCGCTCGCGCGAATCTTCAGCGCCTCGAAGAGGATCGTGTTCATCAGCTTGATGATCGGAGGCTTGTTCGCGATGTCGAGGACGTCCTCGGTCTCGTCGATGACCTTCGTCAAACTGATCATGTCGTCGTCTTCGATGCCGTCGAGGAGCTCGTCGACATCGGTGGACGCGCTCTGGTACGCCTTGTTGACGAGGACGGTGATCTCCGCACGTGGCGCGAGCACGGGGCGCACCTCGGCGCCGAGCATCGCGGCTTCGATATGAGTGTGTGGCAGATCATCGACGA
>CAYZGY010000265.1:3389-9458 GCA_964478085.1 uncultured Planctomycetia bacterium | reverse complement strand
ATTCGATTCCGGAGTACCAGCGGCTCTTCTTTTGCCACCTCCACGACGTCACGAGCGATTTCTTCAACTCGGCGTCGATGCGCCGCTGGACCGAGCATTACGGCGAGCTCGCGCAGGAGACCGGGAGTTTCGGCCGGGTGCTCAACTACATCGGTGCACGAAGCAGCTTCGCGCGCAGCCAGCTGCCCGCGCAGGTCGGATTCTCGATCACGACGAACAGCGGCAACGACTTCACCGTCGACACGCTCGAGGTGACCATCGAGGGGCGCGGTTGGATCGACGTCCGCTCGATCCTGGTCTCGGGGCGCGACGAGGAGCAGGATCTCGGCTGGCCGACGCGCGAGACTTGGCGCACGACCGTGACGATCGCGCCGGGTCGCAACGAGCTCAGCTTCTTCGCGTTCGACCACCGCGGAAATATCACCGGCACCGACTCGATCACGGTCACCTCGACGGCGGAACCGCCGCCGGACGAGTTCGTTCGTGGCGATGCCAATCGGGACGATTTCTTCGACGTCAGCGACGTCATCACGACTTTGCTCTATCTCTTCGACGGTCTCGCGATGACCTGTGAGGACGCCGCAGACTCGAACGACGACGAGACGCTCGGTATCGCGGACGCCTCGTACTCGCTGAACGCCCTGTTTCTCGCTGGACCCCAGCCGCCCGCGCCGTATCCTGGTCGCGGAGTCGATACGACCGGAGACGACTCGCTCCAGTGTGAGGAGTGACGCTACTGCTCGCAGTGACGTCTCGAAGGAGGCGGAGGAGGCTCGATGCAACGTCTGGTTCCCGCGCTCAGTCTCAGTTGCTCGGTCGTCGCCATCGTCCTGGCGGTGTCTTTGTCCAGGTCGGGCGCGCCGACGCCGGAAGGGGGCTCTGCCGCAGAGCTCGGGGAGCTCTCGGGCGCGGTTCGTGAGCTGTCGGAGCGGATCGACGAGCTCGAGCGACGTTCGCACGAGTCGTCGACACGAGCCGCACAGACCGGACGGCGCACGGGAAGAGCGACCGGCGTGCCGGCGACCGGATCGTCGCCTACTGCAGATTTTGCACCGGGAAGCGTCGAGGAGCAGATCGCGGCTCTCCAGGCTCGCCTGAAGGAGCTCGAGAACCCCGAGGCGATCGCGCGACGCGTCCGGAAAGGGCGCGACTCGATGCGGCGAAAGGCGGCGGCATCGCTCCTCGAGGATCTCGCGAACTCGGACCTTTCGCAAGAGGTGCTGCGCGAGCGGCTCTTCGGGCACTGGCGCGAGCACGGATCGCTCGTCGAGTTCCTCGCGGAGAGCGGACTCGAGGAGAGCGAGTACCTTCAGCCGCTCCTCTCCTTGGCTCAAGATCCTTCGAACGAGCTCGACATGCGCCTCGAGGTTCTCGGCGAGCTCGCTCGCTCGGAATCCGAAACGCTTCGGGCACCTCTCATCGATTTGTCGGTGAACGATCAGGAGCCCGAGCTTCGCCGCCAGGCCATCCGCAGCCTCGCCGAGGGCCACGCCCACGATGTCGACGTGCAGAACGCGATCCTCCGTTCGAGCCGAGAGGACCCGAGCGACGAGGTCCGCGGAACGGCGGGGCGTCGTCTCGAGCGTCTCTACGACGTCGCGATGGAAACGACACCCGGCTCGCCCGTGACACAGCTCGACCCCTCAACTTTCCCTCGCCACGACGAGGAGGAGTTGCGCCGCTTTCGAGAGCGTCGCGAGGAGGAAGAGCACGCGAACGGAGAGCGCGAGGAGCGAGGGGAGCAGGAGCTCGACCAAGGGGAAAGCTGAGCGATCTCGCCGTGCTTTCGAGGAGCTCTCAGCGAATTGCGAGCGCCCGATTCCAGACGAACACGGCACTCGCCGACTCGTCGTCGAGCAGGGATCGCATCTCGCGGACGGCCTCGTCGATCCGTTCCCCGGCACAGAGGGCATGGTCGATGAGACCTTGCCGTGCGCCGTCGATGTTGCCGATCAGGTTCTCGATCCATGCTGCGAAGTCTGGCGAGCCGTGCCAGTGGATCTCGGGTTGGACGGAGAGCTCGACGTTCTCGAAACTCGCTTCGCGAAAAAGGCGGTAGAGACGACGACCGATGCGCGCGTCGCCGCCGAGCCGTTCTTGCAGATCCTGGAACCGATCCCAGGCCTCGTCAGCGGCCGGGCAGGGCGGATCGACGCGTGAGAGCGAAATGTCGTTCTCGCAGACCGCGACACGTCCTCCTGGACGCACGACGCGACGCATCTCGGAGAGCGCGCGCACGGGATCGGAGACGTGCTCGAGGAGGTAGCGAGCGTAGACGAGGTCGAAGATCGCGTCCTCGAAGTCGAGATCGAGCGCGTCGCCTTCGACAAATTCGACGTGGGCGTGCTCGCGTGCTGACTCGAGCTGCTCGCGGGACTTCTCGACGCCGACGACGCGAACTCCTTCGGCAGCGTCGGCGACCTCACCTGCGAGATGACCGAGACCCGAGCCGACCTCGAGGACTCGGGCCTGCGGCCGAACTTCGAGAAACTCGACGAAGGCCTGATTCGTCAGGCGGTTGAGCGTCGCGAGTCGGTCTTGCTCGCTCGGTGTCGTGCCGTGGATGTATCCTGCTGATTCGGTGGAGCCGCTCATTTCGTCTCCAAGAAGCTGAACGAGTAAACCTTGGCGCCCTTCGCGCGAATCGCGAGGCGATGAATCGGGCCCTGGGGCGAATCCGTCGCGAGGAACTCTTTCCAGGGCACGGGAGCGTCGGTCACGGTCGAGGAGATTCGTTCGCTCCTCGCGAGAGCTTTTCCCTTCGTGTCGAGGAGGTCGACCTCCACCCAGCCACCTGCCGAGACGTCGGCGGAAATACGTAGGCGATGGCCTCTCCACGTGAACGGCTTCGTCAAGATCTTCGCAGGGCGGCTCCCGTCCTCGGGCTCGTAGCCTGCCCATCCGTCCGCACGCAACTTCGCGAGCGCGAGCGAGCCCTTTCTCCAATCGAAGAAGTACCAGTCGGAAGCGCCGTAATAGATGCGGATCTCGTTGTCGCCGATGATCGGCGACGACGGAAAGATGCAGCCCCAGTCGTAGGGCATCGTCCCGTACCGAGTGTTCTTCGTCGACGTGGGGCCGATGAACGGCGTGCCCTTTTGCACGCGGTGCCAAGTGATCGAGTCGGGGCTCCACGCGAGCTCGACATGCTGGCGGACACCGCGGCGTCCCGTCGGCTCGGGGGACTTCATTATCCCGACGAGGCCGCTGTAGATCCCGCCGGTGCGCGCGATCACCATGTCGTGCGTCTGGTTGCGCTTGTCGCCGCGAAGTATCGCCTTCGACTTGGTCCAGCGGACGAAGTTCTCGGTATCCGTACGCCCGACGACTCGATGACCTTCCCAGAGCCGCATGATTCCGACGTACCTCCCGAGCTCCGGCGACCAGAGCGCGCAGTTGTGCGTATCACCACCGGCCTCGATCTCGGGGCAGAGGATCGGCTTCGACCATCGCAGGCCGTCGGGCGAGAACGAGACGCGTTGAATGTTGTTCGTCGTTCCCGAGAAGAACATTTTGTAGCGTCGCGCGGGATCGGGATCTCGGAGATCCTTGAACACGCCGGTTCCGGACGGCCCGCGCACGAGAAGATTGTTCTTCTTGCTCCCTTCGAAGTCGACGAATCCGAGCTCGAGCTTTTCCCAACTCAGTCCGTCCTTCGAGGTCGCGTACGCGATGGCCTCTTCGCGTCGATTCGGCCGGATGCCCATGTAGTCGGGGCGGTCGTAGGGATTGCGCTTCTCGGGCGGCGTCGAGGTCGTGCGCTCGTCGACGACGAAGCCGTTGTACCAGCACTTGTAGATCTTCTCTTCCGCGTCCCAGATCACGTTGGCGTAGACGTTGTCGTAGCGCGGCTCCCAGGGCTTCTCCTCCCGGAAGAGCGGGTTGTGCTCGCTCTTCTCGATCGAGCCGATCGTGAGCTTCGCGTTGTCGGTGCTTTCGACGATGCGCGAGTCGAGGAGCAGGTATCGATCACGCGAAGGAGGCGCGGGGCTTATCGACGATTCTTCGGGGAGCAGCGAACCGTAGACGATGGGCTTGAGCCGGCTGCCGAGATCGCTCATCGGCATCGCTTGCGTGAGCGTGATGACGACGAGCTCGTCCCGCGGTGAGAGCCAGAACTCCGTGCCCGCTCCTCCGAGCCATTCGTACTCGCCGATCGACGAGGGCTCCGAGTCGACACGCTCGACGCGTACGGCGAATCCGAGCCCGAATCCACGTCCCTTCGGCGGTCGGCTGATCGGAATGAGCTGCTTCGGCAGATGGTTCCGCCTCATCTCCTCGACCGTCTCCTTTTTCAGGAGGCGTACTCCGTCGAGCTCACCGAGGTGATGGAGCATCAGGCAGAAGCGCATGTAGTCGGTCGCCGTCGAGCACAGGCCTCCGCCGCCCGAGAGAAACTTCGGCATCGTCTCGAACGTGTATCGACCCGACGTTCCGGGCTGCGGCGCGTCGACTCGTCGAAGGTCGCGGCCGTAGACCTCGGCGAAGCGGTGCCTCTTCTCCTTCGGAACCAGGAACGCCGTGTCCTTCATGCCGAGCGGCGTGAAGATCCGCTTCTGGAGGAATCGGTCGAGGCGCTGGCCCGATCCGACCTCGACGAGGTAGGCGAGAACCTCCGTCGCGAAGCTGTAGTGCCAGCCTTCGCCGGGGTGATAAATGAGAGGGACGTGCTCGAGCCGCTTCGTCATCTCCTCGAGAGTCGATTCGTGAAGCGGCGGCAGTCCGGCGCGACGGAGCGCACGGTCGGTCGTGACGTTGTTCGGCAGGCCCGACGTATGCCGCAGGAGGTCTCGAACCGTCATTTCCCGACGTGGCTTCTCGCCTCCCCGCACCCTGACCTTCTTCAGCTCTGGGACGAACCTTGAGGAGGGGGCGTCGAGCTCGAGCTTCCCTTCCTCGCAGAGCATCAGCGCAGCGACGCTGATGATCGCCTTCGTCATCGAGTAGATGCGAAAGATCGTGTCCTTCTCCATCGGCAGCTTCGCCGCGAGATTCCTCGACCCTCGAGCCTCGAAGTGAATGACCTTGCCGCGTCGAGCGACGATGGTGACGGCGCCCGAGAAGCGTTTTTCGGCGATGTACCTCTTCACGACCTGGTCGATCTCTGCGAGCTTCGCCGAGTCGACGCCGACGCTCTCGGGGGACGCTGTCGGCAGACTCTGCGAGTTCGCGGTCGATGCGACGAGGACGAGCAGGATCGTCAGGAGTCGGACCGAGAGTTTCATCGCGCGGACCGTCATTCGCTTCGGTTCCAGGACTACTTTCTTCCCCCAGGGCGCTCGAGATCAGCGATGATCCTTCGCAGCCGTTCGGCCACGTCCGCGTGCTTCGCAGCGACGTCGTTCTTCTCGCCGAGGTCTCGGTCGAGATCGTAGAGCGCGAGCGACTGGTTCGTCTGAACGCCTTTCCACTTTCCGACTCGCACCGCGCGGAAGCGGCTCCAGCGCCAGTAGAGATGCTCGTGCTTCACCTGACTCTCGTGCTTTCCCAGGAGAGTCGGAGCAAATGATCGACCGTCGATTCCCTTCGGTGCCTCGACGCCTCCGAGCTGGCACGCCGTCGGCAACCAGTCCCAGAACGCCGAGATGAGATCCGAGGTGCCCGGCCGGATCGTTCCCGGCCACCACGCGATCATCGGGACACGGATTCCGCCGTCGTGAAGCGACCGCTTGTAGCCCTTCAAATCGCCGTTCGAGTCGAAGAACTCGACCTTGTGACCGCCTTCCTGGTGCGGGCCGTTGTCGGACGTGAACACGATCAGAGTGTTTTTCGCGATCCCGAGCTTCGTGAGAAGGTCGACGATCCTTCCCGTGTCGCTGTCCATGAGCGTTACCATCGCGGCGAAGCCCTTCTCCGGGTTCGGCCAATCCCGATCCTTGTAGATCCCATAGTCCGGGACTTCCTGCCCGTCCTTCTCGACGCGCCCCGCTTCGTTGTTCGTGTGGGGAATCGTCCACGTGAGATTGAGATAGAACGGGCGGTCCTTGTTTCGCTCGATGAACGCCAGCGCTTCTTCCGTGATACGCGTGTGTGCGTAGGTGACCTTCTTCGACGAGAAGTTCCGCTTGC
>CAYZGY010000265.1:0-3379 GCA_964478085.1 uncultured Planctomycetia bacterium | reverse complement strand
TGCCGCTATTGACGTTTCCGGGCAGCCGTTCGGCCTTCTCGTTCCGATAGAGGACTTCCGGGTAGTAATCGTGAGCTTCGCTCTGATCGAGGTAGCCGTAGAAGAAATCGAATCCTTGCCGATTCGGATGGCCGGTCGATCCATTGTGTCCCAGTGCCCACTTTCCGATCCCCCCCGTTCGGTAGCCGGCCTTCTGAAGAAGTGATGTCACCGTGACAGCTCCCTCGGGAAGCACGTGACGATTGTTTCCGGCGATGGCCGTATGCCCCGTGTGGTATCCCGTCAGGTAGACGAGGCGTGAAGGGCGACAGACCGTGTGGCCGGCGTAATGGTTCGTGAATCGGAGGCCCTCTTTCGCGAGCCGATCGAGCCGAGGTGTCTGAACGACCTTCTGGCCGTAGCAGCCGAGATCCCCGTAGCCGAGGTCGTCGGTGACGATGTAGATGAGGTTGGGCTTCTCGAGAGGGTCTCGGGGAGGAGCCGAGTGAGCGTTTCGGGTGCTGAGGGCGGTAGAGAAGGCGAGTGAGATGAGCGCGAGCGCGATGAGCTCACGGCGAGATCGATCGTGATGGGACATGAGGATGCGATGCGCTTCGTCCTGGTTTCGTTTTCAGCATCTCATTCTATGTCGATCGAGGATTCTGGGGCGTCCGCATTCTTCGAAATCCGGATCGGTATTAACAGCCCGTTGAAGAAGTCGATTCGGCGTCCAAGCGGCCGATTCGTTCGAGCTCTTCGTCGCTGAAACCCGCCAATGCTAACGGAGTCCTATCTGCCGGTCGTTATCCCTGACTATGCGCCCGACAGTATTGTCCGACCGACTCAGACCTGCCCCCGAAAATGGTACCACCCACTATCATAGTCTCGGAACGACCTCAGCGGTCAGCCGGGATGCAGTCCCGGGCAACTTTGGCCCTGGCTTGAACGCTTCGTGATCAGCGACAATTACATTTCCCCATCGACGACAATTACTTTTCCCCATTCGCGTCCGCGTGCTACGGTACTCCCATGCCTACCAAGCTCCGCGGAACCAGAATCGCGATTCTTTCCAATCCCACCCTGCTCGCGACTACGATCGTCGCACTCGCGCGGAATGGCTCGCCCCTCGTCGCCTGGGATCAGTTCCGTTAGCGATTCGAACCGTCTCCTGATGACGCCCAGGTCCACCTTGAGCATGGGCACCGGCAGACGAGGATTGTGTTCTATCACGTGCCACGGAGACTTTCTTCTAGGGAATTCCCGACGACTCCGAGGGCCGACACGGGAATGGTCGTCCGCGGCACGAAGTGACCGCTCGGCCAACTTCTTGTCGCCGAGTTAGAGGCGACCACGGCTCCGTGAGTCGAGGTGATAGACCCATGTCAACTCGTGGCATCACGAGCCTCGCGAGCAACTGCCGCTTCGAGCGAAGCTCGCAGGCGGGTCCTTCCGTTGCCTGATCACCTTCTTCTCCTGGAGAACTCAACAAGAGCATGAGTGGCTACGAAGACTACGACGACACCAGCAAGAACTACGACAAGACCCGCAGAGCCATCGGGGTCGAGATCATCGTGGGGTGCTTCGCGTCGGGACCACAGCGTCTGGATCAAATGCTCGTCCTCGATGCCGGATGTGGAACCGGAAGCTACAGCGAGGCACTTCTTCCGCATGTGTTGCGGGTCGAGGCTATTGACTCAAACGGCGCCATGGTCGAAGAGGCGTCTCGCAAGTTGAAGAACGAGATTCACCGAGAACGCGTCTCC
Source organism: uncultured Planctomycetia bacterium (assembly GCA_964478085.1). Classification (GTDB taxonomy): domain Bacteria; phylum Planctomycetota; class UBA8108; order UBA8108; family UBA8108; genus CAYMLL01. The sequence continues at coordinate 1,637 of CAYZGY010000265.1, read as the reverse complement.
GTCCAAACCGCAGAGATCGGCAACCTTCCTTTCGACGACGGTTACTTCGATGGGATCATGGTCAATCAAGTGCTGCACCACCTCGCCGATGACGCCGACGCGGGGTATCCTCTCCACCGGCACGCACTTGCCGAATTTCGACGAGTGCTCAAGCCGGGCGGCGTTCTCGTCGTAAACACGTCCTCCCAGGAGCAGCTCCTTCATGGTTTCTGGTACTACGACCTGATTCCTCGAGCAGCGGAGGAGATAGGTCTGCGCTTTGCCCCTCTCGACTTCTTGTCGAAGACCCTTGTGGAAAGCGACTTCACGTACCGGGGCAGCATTGTTCCGACCAGCGCCGTTCTACAGGGCGAATCGTACTTCGACGCGCGAGGGCCCCTGAGCAAGCACTGGCGCGACGGTGACTCGTCTTGGGCACTCGCACGCGAGGAAGAAATCGAAGAAGTCCTCGCAAGGGTCGCTCTCATGGACCAGGAAGGGGATCTCGCCGACTACCTGGCGCGTAGCGACAAGCGACGACCCGAGATCGGTCAAGTGACGTTTCTCCACGCCTCTCGAAGTTGATGCGTTTTCTGGACCTGAAAGAGCAGGGGAGGCTCCAGCCAGCCGTCGACGCTGTCACAGATGGCGCCTGGTGTGTTGGCGCCGGTTGAAAAACGCGCCTATTCGCCGGCCATGCGCACGCCGAGAGAAAGCCCCGCTGCGCGGCTTTCACTTCCGCGGAGCGGGGCTCTCGATCTATCGTCAGCCTTCGAGCAGCTCCTCGAGTCGGTCGACGGCCTCAAGGAAGGACATTCGACCAGCGACCATCGCCAAGTCGATCGGGTTGAAGCTCCTCGCGCAGCCGAAGCAGCGTCCGAGATTCGTCCGTGAGCTCGTCGCCGTGTTGAATTCCGAGCAGACCGGACTCAGGAATCGCAGGTAGCCCTCGCTGTACTTCGTCGGCACGTCGAGCTCGTTGCACGCGCGGTCGATCGTGATCTGGTTGCGGAGAGCCCAGCTCTGCGTCACGACAATCCGGACTCAGCCGCACGGAGTACCGCCGTCGTACCGCGACGCCACGACTTCGGAAACGGCACGGCGCGGACTCGCGCTCGAACAACTCCCGAAGGGCTTGGTTGTGAGGGGCCGCTTGGGATCATCGGAGCATGGAAGCCCGAAGAACCCCTCGCCGTTACGATCACCGGTTCCGTGAGGTCGTCCGGCAAACCGGCGATGTCGAACTCGCAGTTCAGCAAGGCGTCCCACTCTCAACCGCTCGGGACTGGTCGCTGCTCGATTCACCGGAGGTCATCACCCTGGACGTCTTGTCCATGTCGGAGTGCGAGCTCCGAAAAGAAGTCGTCGAACTCCGGAAACGCCACGCGCGACTCCTCGCCATCCTGCGACTTTTCGTCGTCTTGGTCAAAGTCCTCGAATGTGGACTTTGCCATCGACGTGTTCCAGACGGCGAGAAAAAGCGACTGATCTTGCGCGCTGTCGATCGTTCGAAGGACGTGCTTTCACTTCGGTCGGAGCTACTGGTTTTGGGATTGTCGAAGACGCGGTATTACGATTGGAGGCGTGAGGAAGATGGTCATCTAAAACTGACCCACCTCGAGTCCAAGATCCGGGACACTGCAGGGGTTGTTGTTGAA
>CAYZGY010000264.1:0-9460 GCA_964478085.1 uncultured Planctomycetia bacterium | reverse complement strand
GAGTCGATGGCTGGTGGAGCGTGTCTGGCAACGTGGCGCGATAGCCGCGGACCGGATCTTGAGAATCAGGGAGAGCGTGTCGACTTCCCCTTTCGTCGAGTTTTCTTCTCGGCTCCCGTCACACGCGCGCCAGGACCCCAGCGCGGGTCGGTGAGCTCCGACGACCAGGCGTCGAGTCCGGCCATCATCGTCTTCACCTGCTCGGTGGACCGCCCTGCGAGATCTAGGCTCTCATCGATATCCTTCGAAAGGTCGTACAGACTCGGTGACTCCCCGTGCGGGGCGACGAGCTTCCACTTGCCGGAGCGCATGGCGCGGACGCCCGTGTTCCCGCCCTTGCGCCAGAAGAGATCGCGCCCCGGGAGGCGCACCTGCTTGCCGGTGATTCGAGCGGCGAGGGAGATACCGTCGAGTCTCCAGCTCGGTTCGACTTTGCCGCCGGCGAGCTCGATGAAGGTGGGCATGAGGTCGAGTGCGACGATCGGGTCATCGATGACGGAGCCCGGTTGGATCTTGCCCGGCCAGCGCATCGCCCATGGCACGCGGATTCCTCCTTCCCAGAGTGTTCCCTTTCTGCCCTTCAGCGGGAAGTTGTTCGCGCCCAGCCGCGTCTGTCCGCCATTGTCGTTGGTAAAGATCACGAGAGTAGAGTCCTCCACGCCCTGCTTCTTCAGGCAGTCGAGAATTCTGCCGACGTTCTCATCGAGCGATACCACGAGGCCGGCGTAACGCTTGCGCTTGTTATCTGAAATGTGGGACGTCTTAGAGTCGGCGCCCTCGTTCGGCTGAAGCGGCCCGTGAGGGGCGGTGAATGAGACGAACAAGAAGAAGGGCTTGGTGCCGCTCTCCTTGATGAACCGACAGGCCGCATCGCCGAATCGGTCGGTCACGTAGCCCTGCTCGGGTGTCGATTCGCCGTTCTCCTGGATGACACGGTGCTTCGTTGGCGAGGGCATCGGATAGTAGGGGCGCGAGCCCTGGAGCAGGCCGTAGAACCAATCGAAGCCGCGCTTGTTCGGGTGATGGGTCGCCGGATAGCCCAGGTGCCACTTTCCGACGAGGCCAGTCTTGTAACCGAGAGCCTGAAGCCGCTTGGTGCCGAACGAGACATCGAGCGGCAGCCCATCCTGAGTGCCAGGTGGAAGGTTGTTGTCGTAGCCGAACCGCTGCTGGTACATGCCCGTGAAAAGCCCGGCTCTCGAGGGGGAGCAGACGCAGGCCGACATGTAGCCGTTCGTGAAGCGGACACCGTCGCGCGCGAGACTGTCGATCCTCGGTGTCAGCTTCTTGAAGTCGTCCCGGCAATCGGGCTGGAAGCCGAAGTCCGCGTAGCCCGCGTCGTCCGAGTAGAGAACGACGATGTTCGGCCGTTCGACCGATTCGGTCCGGGCTCGCGCCCAACGTCCCCACACCCGCAAGTACTCGGGAATCGCCAGGCGCCCGTTGCTGTCTGTGTCGAGCGCATCGAACACCCTGCTCGCGAACGCATCGTCGTCGATCGAGACGTTTTCCAGGAACTCCTTTCTTTTGACAGTGCCGTCACCGTTCGTGTCCATCCCCTGCACGATGGCCTTGGCCTCGTCGGTCACGATTCGATTGAAGACGTACTCCTCTCGGCTGACGAACCCATCGTAGTTGCTGTCAGCAGCGCGGAAGATCCCGTCGCGGGCCTTTCGAGTGAGGTACTTGCCGTTCTCCACGAACTCCTTACGCGAGTGTTTGCCATCTCCGTCCGCGTCGACGAAGTCGAACACGCGTCGGTACGACTTCAGCTGGCTCTCTCCGACTCCCTCTTCCAGCTTCGCCCCGAGCAACCTGAGGATTTCGGCAGCCGAGCGCTCTCCGATCCATAGCGGAGCCTCTCGTGACGGGGACCCTTCGGGCCCGTCGCGAGCGCTCTCGGCCTCGGGCGACAGAGCATGTGCCCAAAAGGCGGACGCGAGCAGCGCCAGGAGCGTGAGCAGCGAAGCCCGACTCGTTCGAATTCGGCACGGCATGGGAGATCTCCTTGGTTCCACCTTCACGATACTCGATTGCTGCCGTGAGCGTGCAACCGTTCGAATTGCAGTTTTCGCTCGGTACCGCATCCTCGAAGGGGCTCCTTCGCGAGGCCGCTCCGACGAAGTTGACAGTCTGAACGGGAAGCCAGTCTCACGACATTCAACGGGAGTCACTCGAACGACTTCACCCAAGCAGGGTTTCCGTGTTGCAGTGCTGACGCTTCGCAAGCCCCTGTTCGTTCTCGCCCAGCGCTTCAAGCTGCTGGCGGAACTCCCGCCACGCGACGAGGCCGGGCCAGTTCAGAGCAAGGGCAACGACGGCGACGAGCAGCACGGCTGGCGAATGCTGGACTGCCGCCTACGGGGGGGCCGGGGTGGTGGGACGGAAGCCGAACCCGAGATCGCGTGGCTCTGGTTCGTACTTGGCTCGGCTTGCCGAGCGGCAGCGTCCTTCGTTGCTGCGGAGTTGTTCGATACTCGAACCGGATTTCGCGATACAGCCGCGAGCGGCGGTGATCGCGGAGCGTGCGAGGGCGACGACGTGCAGGATCGCGAGCTGGACGTGCTTCGACCAGCTCTTCGGGAGGGGGAGTTCGACGTGTTCGGGCATTTCGTCTGCCTCGGTGGGCTTGGAGGTCCCGAGGCTCCGCGATCGATCGAGTATCTGGAGCGACGTGTTACCCGAGGACGAGAATCGACGAGTCGTCCTTCTCAAACGCCAAGAGCGTGGCGTGCTCCGCCCGAAGAAGATCCACGATCTGCCGGGTCGAACAGTTGCCGATACGGATCCAGACAACTCTTGGAGGATGTCCGCGCACGGCGCTGTGCTCGTCGAAGTCCGCGTCTTTCGAGACGATCACGAAACCGCGTCGCTTGGCGAATTCCCAGATCTCAATATCGTCTGCCGCCTCCAGCCCTTCGAGGACGACATGGGCCGAGCCTGGATACAGCGCGCCGAGAGTCCGGACGAGACTCCTCGGCAAGTGCTCCTCGTAGAGTAGCTTCACTTCGGCGAAACAGTCGCTGTGCGTCTCTCGCGGTCCGCGGCGAAAGCGAGGCACGCGCGGATGTCGTCCCGCTCGAGCTCAGGGAAATCGTCGAGAATCTCGTCCTCGGACATGCCCGACGCGAGGTACTCGAGGATGTCGTATACGGTCATTCGCAGGTGCCGGATGCACGGTTTTCCGGAGCGCTTGCCGGGAGTGATCGTGATGCGTTCGCGGTAGTCCATGCTGGAGAGCTTTCGACGTTGCGGAGAGTTTACTGGTCGTCGCGGCGCGTGACGGCGTTGCCGCACGTCGACCGCTAAGTGGACCGCCGTGGGTGGCCGGTACTCGGTGATAGACGTGTCTCGACGAACTCGCAACGCGGACGGGGTCCGAGAGGCAGCCGGGACGGGGCGAGTTTGTGTCCCTTTTGTTGCCCTGGTCTGGACGTGTTTAGATGTGCTGAAACGTATCTCGCCCCCTCGCCGAACGGTCGTATCTCTACGGTTTGGCGACGCTTGGATACGTTTGGTCCGTGTTTCAGACCCCGACCCGGTGTTTTTGAAAACCACTGTAGGCTTACCCCTACCCAGGGTTCGAATCCCTGTCTCTCCGCCATATCTTTTTTCGGGGGCGGGGGTTGTGCGGAGCGGGGAGGTGGTTCGGGCGGGGTGTGTGGCGCGCTACGTTGGGAGGTGCCGCGTGGGGCGGGGGGGTGGGGGTTGGGGGGGGGTGGGGGGGGGCAGGTCACAGGAGCTGGCGAGGTGAAGGGTGTGTGCCCTGAATCTGAAACGTATGTTCCCCGACGAATCGCTCGGCGCTCGCAAGGGGCCGATTCGCTGCGACGAGCACCTCGGTCGTCTATTGAGGTTCTACCAGCGCGAGGCCGCGTGAGTTTTTTGACCACACGGGCACCACGCCGACGAGAAGGATTCGAAAGCTCGTTGCCGGTGAGACGTTCACGAACGGCGACCGCGCGCTCTTGTCGACCGTCGTCGAGATGGACCTCCTACTTCGTCTTTCTCCGTCGAACGTGCTCTCGGAACACCTTGTGAAAGACGGCTTTCATGCTCTCCGGGGCTTCATGCCCCCGCAGCGTGTAGTTCAGAATCTGCTTCTTGCCGCGGATGTTGTTGTACGCCATGTAGACCGTGGTCGGCGGGCAGACGACGTCGATGAAACCGACGCTGAAGATCGCTTCGGCGTCGGTGCGGGCGGAGAAGTTGACGGGATCAAAGTAGCGCGACACCTGCAGGATCTTTGGATCCGGCTTTCCGTCTCGATACGGTACGAGCCAGGGCCAACCGCTGATCGGGCTCGGACCGGGCTGGTTGCATAGGGCCGGCATGCCGGCTCCGATCACGGTCACCCGGTGGTCGAGGCCGGCAGCGACAATCGCCTGCGCCCCGCCTTGGCTCTGGCCCTTGACGATGAGAATCTCGCCGTCCCATTCGGGCTGTGCCGTGAGAAAGTTCAACGCCCGCGCCAGACGCAGATACATGCCGAGGAAGTAGCAAGTCTCCCGATGCTCTCTGCCGCGATGCGAATACCCCTTGAGCACCGTGCGCTCGAGCTCAGCGTAGTAAGCCCGCGGCCTGTCGTTCGCGACGCCGTGGGCGTTGAGATCCAGCGACAGCATGCCCATCTCCGCGCCCCGGACGGCATCGCCGAGAGACGCCGACCAAATCCCGGCGCCGTGCACTCTCAGGATCGCCGGAAGGCTCCGGGGCTTGGCGCCAGAAGGGCGAGCGAAGTAGGCCGACACGGGCGCCATCGTCTTCAAGCAATCGAGTTTCAGGTCGTAGGCATCGATTCCATCGCGGTGCGATTCGACCGCACGCAGGACGGGATTCATCGGCACCCGAGCCAGCTTCTTCTTCTGCGCGGCCCAGAACTCGTCGAAGTCCTCCGGCGCCGGCATGGCGGGCTTGATCTTCAGGGGATCGATACCTGCAGCCGCGCGCGCAACGACCTTCTTGTCGCGCCCCGGCTCATAGACCACGCGGCATCGGAGAAAGCCCGGTTCGCTTAGCTTGCCCGTTATGCTGGCGCCGCCATCGCCGATCGTCTTCTTGCCCCGGGATATGGCCAGGCCGTCTCTACTGAGGAAGAACTCGACCTCGCCCTCTTGGACGGGCCGCCCGTTCTTCGACAAGCTGACCACGAACTTCACCAAGTCGTTGACACGGTAAAGAGAGTCTGCCCGATCCGTCGCGAGCTTGAGCTCGTAAGCTTGCTCGACCGACTCATGCTGTGCCGACGCCAGCGATGGAACCGCCAGCCAGACGGCCAGCTGTAGAAGCGCCGATCCAGTGGCAGTCAGGGCGCCAGAAACGGCTCTGCCCACGAGACTGATTTCCGCTCCCTTGCTCAATCTCTCGTTCCGTTCCTTTTCGTTGATCGTGCCGTGTTTCTTGGGTGTCCACTATCTCTTCGTTGGCCCCCAGCCCTCGATTCCATATCGGAATAGCGGGTCGCCGAGATTCCTTGGGGGCGACTCGCCTCTGCCGATCGCGTCTTCGATCTGTTTCATTTCCGCTTCGGTGCAGCCGAGGTCGAAGGGCAGATCTTCGCGCTGGGCTCTCACCTGTTCCATCGACCGCGGAATCTGGACGGGCAGCTTGCCTCGGGGTTCATACTCCCCGGAAAGAACCCCTGGCCACCCGCCACCGTTGGGACCTCGTGAACCATACCAGTGAGCGCCGGGCGCGAAGAGAATGGCGGCGGCGTTCTCGGCGCACCAGGGAATGGGGAACGGGTTGCCGCGCACATGATAGATGGCGACGATCGGCGTTCCCGTCTTGTGGATCGCCTTCAACCGTGCGGTACAGATGTCATCGACAAACATCTCCAGGTCGGTACCTTCATACCGGCGATTCCATATTCCGTTGTAGCCGCTAACGCCGACCACTGCGATGTCGTGCGTCTTCGCCAGCTCTCCACATTCTTTGGGGGGATGCTTGTCGGCCCACAGGACCTTCTTGTCTTTCGAAAGCGGAATCAAGTTTCCTTCGTTCTTCAGAACGATCTGGCATCGGTGAGCGGCTTCCTTGGCGATGGCGCGGTGTTCTTTCGAGTCGACGATTCTCACCGCGCGGTCGGGGTCGACGTATGGATTCTCGAATAGTCCCAGCCGGAATTTGGCCGTGAGTATCCTCCTGATCGATTTATCGATCCGTTGTGGATCGGTCTTCTTGTCTTTCAGCCAGCGTTCGTATTCACGCGTCACACGCGGCGTGGAGCAGCCGCCCTGGATATCGGCGAAAGGCGTGACCGCGCCCCAGTCGGTGCAGATGACGCCTCTGTGGCCCAACTCACCACGCAGCCAATTCTGCAATACGATCTCAGTGCGGTTCGGCTTGTCCTGCATGAATTCCGGGAACACGTAATACGGCGCCATCACGGCCCAGGTGCCGGCGTCAATCGCTCCCTGGAACGGCTTCCAATGCCACTTGATCGACTTCCGCGTTGACTTCAATGGAGTGCCGAGATTGAAGCCTTTGGGCGGTTTCGGCTTCCCCATGAATCCTTCGTGTCCGTCGTGACCGCCCCCGGTGCTTCCAATACCAGGAAAGTGTTTTGGGACCGCGAGCACAGAGTGCGTTCCGAGCTTTTCGCCCTGAAGCCCCTCTACAATGGCGCGATTCATCTCGTACGCCCACTCGCCATCTTCGCCAGGCACGTCGAGATTCCGTGCTCCGCGGGGGTCGGTGGCCAGATCGGTATGCGGGCCAAGAATGAGGTGGATGCCCGACGCCCGCATCTCCTTCGCCCACACCCCGTACACCTTCTTCACGATGGCGACATCGTTGGTAGCGGACAGTGCCATCGAGCGGTCACCACCGACGATTCGCGTGCCGCCGTACACGCGGGTGTGCGGGTCGATGCCGAAAATGATGGGAATACCCAACCGCGTCGATTCGGCCCACTCCTGAATTTGGTTGACGCCTTCCGCACATCTGCGCGTGTCGCCGAAGAACGGCGGCATCATGAACCCAGCGCCCTTTTTCGCTTCCGACTCGGCAGTCACGGTGAGGCCGCCGTCCTCCACGATGAACGTAGGGTCGTCGCCCTTCTTGACGCCGACACTCGGGTACGACATTTGGCCGATCTTCTCTTCGTGGGTCATGCGGGGAAGGAGATCGTTGACCCGTTCCTCGACGGGGATTCGCCAGTTCTCGAAAGGATCGACCTTGCCGTTCTTGTTCAGATCACGACACCCGTCGATGACATTCACGACTCTGGCCTCGACGGTGACCTGTGCCGCCAATTCACCCGGCGCTGACGCCAACACGCTCAAGAGAAAAGTCAGGAAGAGTCCGCGTTTCATGTTTGGCCGAGGACCTGAGTTCAGGATTCTGTGAACGAGTATTCTCTATCTCCGGATCTCGCCGAGATACCGGCATTATCTCAAGTCTCTCCTTCGACTGCACCTTCCACATCATCGACACTTTCGCCAATGCCGCCAGCGACACCCCGCCGTGCTATCCACCAAGACATCCAAGCGGCCGATTCGCCCGAGCTCTTCGTCGCTGAAACCCGCCAATGCTTAGGCCGACTCGGCCGAATCAATGCCCTTGGTCCGTGTCCGTATGCCCTTTGTCGCCGACGAGGAGCACCTCATCGTCTTCCTCGAGACCGCTGAGCACCTGCACTCGACTCTCGTTCTGGAGTCCGATCTCTATCTCTTGCTCGAGAGGCTCGCCGTCGACCAACCTTCGACAGAAGTAACTGTCGTCACGGCTGTAGATCGATACCACGGGCAGCGTCAGCGCATTCTCGATGTGGACCAGGCTCAGCGTGACCTGTCCGCTCATCGCTGGTTTCAGGTCCACCCCCGGCTCGAGGCCCTCTGCCTTCCAGTCGACCTCGATGAAGACGTCGTAGGCGCTGACACCGGACTTCATGAAGTGTGTGCCCGTGTCCTTGGGCAGTGGCGACGTCTTGAGGACACTCCCCTCGAACAAGAATCCCTCCGAAGCGCTCGCGGGGTCGTTCACCGGGCCCGCATCCCGCGGATCGGCTCTCTCATCGCCGGTTCTTCCGACGCTTGTCTCGCCGTCGCCCGTGTCCCGGCCGGCGAGCTTATCGAGGGCTTTCTCATTTGGGTTGGCTCGCAGCACATGCCCTCGAAACTCACGTCCGGGAAGCGTGTCGAGGGTGAACGTCGCTTTGGTGCCGCCGCCGTCCTTCCCTCCACGCCGCAGGTGAATGTTGAGCGAGTCGAGGAGCTCGGTCTTGAGCAGCAGCGTGGTCATGTCCGGAATCTCGATGAGCTTCGCTTTCGGGTAGAGCAACTCACCTGGCGTCGGCTCGATCGGACGCGTGCCGCCCGGACGCCAGCCGGGTCTGTAGAGCACGATTCCCTCCGACGTCGCGCGTACCTTCATCTTTTCCTTCTCTTCGAGGAGTTCCCCGAGGATCTTCTCCATCTTTCGAACGATCTTCTCCTTGCCTTTGACTTCGAAGTCCTTGAGCTCGCGCGTCGCTTTCTGCTGGTCCTTCGCCTTGTCGAGATCGAGCTGAGCTTCCGCGGCAGTGCCGGTCAACTCGCGGTGCTTCTGTGGGATGGTGAACTCCACAAGCAGCTCGAGCTCCACCTGCGCCTGTGTGACGGCTTCCTCACGCTGTCTCTTCGTGTTCGGGCCGTCGTACTGGGCGAGCAGATCGCGTCCGCGAGTCGATTTCTCGAGCTGGTCCTCCAGCCGTGCTACACGTACGGCGTGAGCGTCTAGGTCGGTGGCGCTGTAAGGGCTCTGGAGGGACGGATCTTCATTCACCTTGGTTTTGAACGCCAGCTGCTCCTTTTCGATCTCGAGCTTCCTCCGATTCGTACGGATGGCCGTCTCGGCGTCCTTGAACAAATTCTCGCGTTCGCCTCCCTTCTCGACGTATCGCTGGAGCGCCTCTTTCGCCCGAGCCACCTTCTCCTCGGCGAGCGCGAGCTGGCTCTTCGAGGTCTTCTCGTTCAGTGCAAGGTTCTCTTCCGCTGTCAAAACCGCGTTTCGGGCCTGGAGAAGAGTCACCTCGGATAGCTTCTCCTGAATCGCGCGCTGCTTGATCGCCTGCTCGAGTCGCAGCTTCGCGGAATCCAGCTGTAGCTCCCGATTCTCGATCTGGTTCTTCAGCTCCTTACACTCGTACTCGACGATGAGGTCCCCGGGTCGAACGATCGCACCTTCGTCCTTGACGGCGACGATCGTGGCCCAGTGCTTCAGCGGGTTGAGCACGGTGACCTTCCTGTCGGCCTGGACGACTCCGTGCGTGTTGACCTCGATGGTGAGCGTCTCTCTCGAGGCTCTCACCGTCGCGTTCGACCGTACGCTCTTTGCCTCTCGAAACGGGTTCCGCGAACAGCTGGAGAACCCGCAGAGAGTTGGCAGAAGCGTCAGGAGGACACCGAGAGATCGCCCGGGGCTGAGTCGGGCGATCGGCCGAGGATACGACCGACTATTCATGGCGTAAGGCTTCGAT
>CAYZGY010000263.1:699-9474 GCA_964478085.1 uncultured Planctomycetia bacterium | reverse complement strand
GCAGAAGTCGGCGGAGGAGGAATCTCACGGCGTTCATACCGTCAGCATCGGCGCGGACACAGCCGCGAATACGGCGATCGAGGCGATCGATCGCCTGCGCGAGCAGGCTTATCACTCGAGAACGGTATTTCTCGTTCAGACGGTCGGTGCGAAGAGCAACTACCTGCCGATCCAAGTCGGCGTGGCGAGCGGCGCGCACCGCATCTATCTGCCGCCCTATCCGATTCTCGACGAAGACGATCGCAAGGAGATCCAAGAGCTCTTCGGTCCCGACCTCGACCCGAACCGCGTCGACATCCGTGAGCTCGTCTCGTGGATCGGGCACATGTTCGAGACGACGGACAAGAAGTACCTTGTCGTCATCATTCCCAACGGAGTTCCGCTCGTCGGTCGCGCCCCCGGAGCCGCGGGTCGCATCGAGCTGGATCCGGCAAAGTACGAAGACGTCGTCACGTCGATGGCGCCGCTCGAGCTGACCGCCCTGCGTGTCGTCGACGAGCTGGCGCTCTTCTTCTCGGGCAATGACAGCGCTCAGATTCGCCAGGTCCTTCTCGACGATCTCCAACGCGGTGGAGCGCCGAGCACGCGAGATCGAGTGCTCGGCTCGATGTACGGCGAAGCCGCGGTCGAGGAGTTCCTCTCGCTGCTCAACGAGCAGGGAACCGACAAGCGTGGACACCTCAACCTGATCGGAATCGACGACACGACGCGCTTCGGCTGGCGATGCTACTCGGGTGGTGACGTGCTCGGCCTCTACAAGGGCAAGGAGCCGCGCGCGGGCGGCTCTCACCGCTTCCTTACCTGCGTCAGAGTCGTGGTACGGTCTCCGGGTACCGCCCACTCGCGACTCTGTGAGTCTTTTAGGGGGCTTTCGGGAAGCCCCCTCTCGGTCTGCGCTACGCTGCGACCGATTCACCCCGAACAGCAAGGCTTGCCGGCTGAACTTGACAGCCCGTTGAAAAAGTCGATTCGGCGTCCAAGCGGCCGATTCGCTTGTCCACTCGAAGCACTTTATATCAACGGACTGTTACGCTTTGAGCCCCTCCAGGACGTTTCCGCCGATATCCGTCAATCGACGGAGGCGTCCTGCGTGGAGGTAACGCAGGCGTTCGTCGTCGAGGCCCATCAGGTCGAGGATCGTCGCATGGACGTCTCGGATCGGGATGATCTCTTCGGCGCCTCGCAGACCGAACTCGTCGGTGGCGCCGACCGTCGCCCCGCCTTGGACGTTGCCGCCGGCCATCCACATGCACAGCGCCCAGCCGTTGTGATCACGTCCGGAGCTGTTCGAGGCCTTGCCGTTGACGAACGGCGTACGCCCCATCTCCGACGCCCAAACGACGAGCGTATCCTCGAGGAGACCACGCTGTCTGAGATCGGCGAGCAGGCCCGCGACGGGCTTGTCGACTTCACGCGAATGCCGTTTCATGCCCGCGCGCACGTTGCTGTGGTGGTCCCAACTGTTTCCGCCGATCTGAACACCGTGGATGATGAGCGAGTAACGCACGCCAGCCTCGACGAGACGACGCGCGAGGAGACACTGACGCCCGAAACCGGCCGTCGGCCCCTCGTCAAGTCCGTACATCTTTCGCACGTGCTCGGGCTCGCTCGAGATATCCATCAGCTCCGGCGCCTCGGTCTGCATGCGGAACGCGAGCTCGTAGGCGCTGACGCGCGCGTCGAGCTCCGTCGCACCGGGTCGACTCTCGCGATGCTGATCGTTGAGATAGCGGAGAGCGTCGAACTCCTCGCGCTGAGCTTCTTTCGTCAGGCCCTCGGGTCTCTCGAGATTGAGCACGGGCGTGCCCTTCGCACGCAGCAGGGTTCCTTGATAGGCCGCCGGCAGATAGCCGTTGCCCCAAACCGCCGCTCCGTTCACCGGTGAGCCGCGCGGATCCTGAATCACGCAGTAGCCCGGCATGTTGCGATTCGGGCTGCCGAGTCCGTACTGCACCCACGAGCCGACCGACGGATGTCCCGGGAAAGGACTTCCCGTCGTCACGTGAAGTGTCGACGGGCCGTGATTCTGATTGTCGGTCTTGATGCCGTAGATGAACGCGAGGTCGTCGACGTGCTTCGCGATATGCGGAAAGAGATCCGAGATGTAGCGACCCGACTGACCGTGCTTCTGAAACCCGAACGAGCTTCCCACACACTGGTGCGGAAAGGTCAATCGACCCTGAAGCTCGCCTTGGAGTCCCCCGAATGTCGGGATGCGCTTGCCGTGAAGCTTGTTGAGAGCCGGCTTGTAATCGAACGAGTCGACGTGACTCACGCCACCCTGCATGAAAAGAAATATGCAGTGCTTCGCCTTGCGCCGGAGATGCGCAGGACGAACCGTGAGCGGATCGGCCGACGCCGGGATGCCCGTGTCCTCCGCGAGCAGGTCCTCCGCGAGGAGCCCGCTGAGCGCGAGCGCGCCGATGCCGTTGTACGACCTATTGAGAAACTCTCGTCTCTCGAGCGCCATGAGGTTCACCTCTAATCGACGTAAACGAATTCGTTCGCGTTGTACAGAATCCGACAGAGCCCGCGCAAACCGGCGTCGCGGCTCTTCTGCGAAGTCACGAGCTCGCGAAGGAGCGCTGCTTCTTTCCCGGTCGGCGTTCGACCGAAGGCGAGCAGGAACGCATGGCGAATCTGCGCGTCGACGTCGTCGCTCGCTTCCTTCTTCACGCGTTCCGCGAAGTGCTGCGTCTCCTCGTTGACGAACTCGCCGTTGTAAAGAGCGAGCGCCTGCAGTGCCGTCACCGATGCGCGACGCTGCGGCCGGCTCGTGTCGCAAACGACAGCGTCAAAGGCCTGCATCAGCGGCATCGACAGAGTCCGTTGCTGATAGATGTAGATGCTGCGTTTTCGACTCTCGGGGCCGAAGCTCGTGTCCCACTTGCTGTTCGAGTACTTGATCTCCTCGTCGATACTCTCGGGGAGTGGCGGAAAGATCGGCAGGCCGAAGATCTCGGGGTTGAGACGCCCGCTGACCGAAAGCACCGCGTCGCGCACCGCCTCGGCCTCGAGACGTCGACGACTCATGCGCCAAAGCAGCACGTTGCCGGGATCCGCCTCGAACGATGCCTTGTCGTCGCGATTCGACGATTGGCGGTACGTCGCGGAAGTGACCATCACGCGATGCATCGCCTTGAGGCTCCACTTCTTCGCGACGAAGTCTCGCGCCAGCCAATCGAGGAGCTCGGTGTGCGAAGGGCCTCCGCTCAGCTTGCCGAAGTCGCTCGGCGTCGCGACGATGCCGCGACCGAAGTGGCGATACCAGAGCCGATTGACGAGAACGCGGGCGGTCAGCGGATTGTCTTTGCTGGCGATCCAATTCGCGAGCGCCATGCGACGCGATCGCGTCGGCCAACGCTTGAAGGGATCGAGACGGATCATCGCCGGCTTCTCGTGCCCCGTGACACAGCGCGGGAATCCAGCCTCGACCGTTTCACCGAGATGGTTGTACTCGCCACGAATCTTCACGTGCGTCGTGGGCACGCCCGGCTCGAACGGAGGGCCGTACGAGTGTCGAAGCGACATCGCGAGCGGCTGCAGACGCTTGAGCCGCTGCTTGATGAACGGATCGGCGCGCCGGAGGAACTTGTAGCGGCGACGTTCCTCTTTCGTGACGTCGCTGTTCGGGTTGGCAAGGAGACGGTCGATGGTCGGGGAGTTCGCGGCGGCTGCCGGGTTGACGAAGGTCGAGAGGTACGCCCCGCCACCGACGACCTCGAACCCGTAGCCTTCATTCGCGTGCGTCGCCGAGTAGACGACGACGATCGTCCCTGCCTGGTCCTTGGCGAAGGACGCGCTGTCAGCGTGGCCGAGCAGGTACTGATCTCGGAAGAGGAGCGCGGGCGCCTTCGCCTCGCCGAGGGTGTCCATCTTCGGCTTGCGACGGTCCTCGTCTTGCCGGATCTCGATTCCGGCGACGCGATCGATCCACGACGAGACGGAACTGCCGGCGGGCGGATTCGGCGTCTCGGGATTCGCGTCGATGTCCGACGCGTCGAGCCAAAGACGAAGACCTTTCATCTCCGGGGCGGCCTTCGCGGCCTCGGACTCTCTCCCGTCGTACTTCTTCGCGAGGTAGGCCTCGACCCTCGCACGCTCCTCGTCCCCGAGCGCACGGTCGTAGATCAGCACCTCGGCAAAATGGCCGTGATGCCAGGCGTCCGCGTGGATCTTCCCCGTGCCGTTCGTCCAACCGCCGAGCTGGAGATAGTCGACCTTCGGAAGATCGCCGAACCACTGCCCGACGTTGCCCCCGGCCTTCTTTCCGGTCGACGAGGACTCTCGCGCGTCCGTAAAGAATCGCCACCTCTCGCCGTCCGACTGGATCATCGAGACGTGCTTCTTGCCGTCGTGAACGACTCGCGTGTCGTAGACGTAGTTGTTGCCGAGTGGTCCACCACACGCCTGGATCCCGAATCCGGCGCCGTCGAGCTCCTTCTTCACGCGAGAGAGGATCCGCTTCTCGAGCGCCTTGAGCTCGTCGCCCGCGCCGGTGCGCTCGCGCTCGAACTCGGCGCGCTTGACGTTGACGTACTCCTTCTCGCCCTTGCGGTAGTGCGCTGCGGGAATCGGCCCGCCGATCTGGTAGCCGTCACCGGGCTCCGGTCGCGGCATCGACACCGTGGAGAAGAACGCCTGCATGCGGTAGAAGTCCTTCGTCGGGATGTCGTCGTACTTGTGATGGTGACACTGTGCACAGCCGACGGTCAGACCGAGGAAGACCGAGGCGACCGTGCTCGTCATCTCGCTCAAGAACTCATGACGCGTCTCGTCGCCACGCGGCTCGGTGAACGGCGCGAGGCGCAGAAACGTCAGGGCGACGACGTGCTCGTCGGGCGTCTTGGGAAGGTCGCCCGCACCCATGACCTCATTGAACTCGTCGCCCGCGATCTGCTCCTTGATGAAGCGATCGTAGGACTTGTCACGATTGAGCGAATCGATGACGTAGTCGCGATAGCGCCACGCCCAGGGAAGGTCGGGGTCGCCTTCGTAGCCCGCGGTGTCGGCGTAGCGTGCGAGGTCGAGCCAGAAGCGCGCCCAACGCTCGCCGTAGCGTGCATCCTTCAGCAGACGATCGACGAGGTTCTCGTAGGCCTTCGGATCTTGGTTCGCGACGAAGGCCTCGATCTCGGCGGGTGTCGGAGGAAGACCGATGAGATCGAAGGTGACGCGACGGATGAGCGTCTCCTTCGAGGCTTCGGGTGATAGCGTCAGCCCCTTCGCCTCGAGGCGCTCGAGAACGAACCGGTCGATCTCGTTGCGGACGCGCCCCTCGGCCTCGACCTTCGGCGGCTCGTGCTCACGGGGCAGGTAGAAAGGCCATGCGCGCTCCTCCGCCATCACCGCCGGCGCGGCGTGAACGACGCCGATAATGAACACGAACGAGAAGTGTAGCCAGCGACGAAACATGGGAGATTCCGAACCTCGAGATCACTCAACAGATTTCCAGTATGGAGGTTAGGAATTGTATGATCAAGCCCTCCGGCGTCGGTCGAAGCGCTATTCCGCGGCCTGCATCGCAGTAGAAAGCCTGGCGTAGTAGAGCTCGGCCCGCTTCAGCCGCTCTCGAACGCCCCTCGAGCGAGCATCGTCTCGATTCGCGAACTCGCGCTCGATGCCGCGCATGGCCGCGAGCTGCTTCCCGATAATCTCGGGGCCCTGCGAGGGCGACCACGTCGGCTGGCCGTCGACGACGACGTAGACGGGTGAAGAATGTGCGAGCGCTCCGTTCGTCGCACGCGTGCTCAGCGCGATCCACCCGCTGCGCTCGAACGGCAAGTCGATCGAGATCGAGAGCTCCGTGCGGTCCTTTGCTTCATCGACCTTGCGCACGCGGCGCTGCACGACACCGGCCCCCGTGACGAGCTCGAGCACCTCGGGAATCGCGACCTCGGAGTGCCCCCAAGCCTTCGCCGAGACGCGCACACGCGCCCCTTTCTGGATCTGGAGCTCCGCCCCCGGGAACTCTCCTTCGACACGAAGCTCGAGTGCCGGCCCGTTGCTCACAAAGGTGCGACCGCGCCGAAGCCCATCGAACCATGCGTCGACGTCGAACTTCGGTCCCGTGTAAACGTACGTTCGGCACTCGCCGAGCGTCGAGCCCCACGGGATATCCGAGCCGGCTGCGGCGGTCAGACGGAATCCGAGGTTGAGGTAGTCGTAGTAGTCGAGCGCGTTCACCTTCGCGAACTGCATGAGCTCGATGAACTCGATCGCCTCGGTCGTCACGTACCACGGAAAGCCACGCGGCAAGTCGCAGCCGTTCCACGAAAAGTGCGCGAAGCCGACGACGGCCTGTTTCTGGTCGTGGAGACGCTGGAACGCGAGGTCGTAGAAGTCGTACGTCGGCAGGTCGCGCGCGAGCTTCGTCGTGTGCAGGCCGATGATGTGTCCGAAGGTGCTGCGCGGCTCCTCCTGCCCCGAGACGAGCGCGTAGGAGCCGCGCTGCGTCCGGTGCGCCTTGCCGAAGCCGGTCTGCTTGAAGTCCGTGCCGCGGTGGTGCCCCATCTCGAGAACGTTGACGAGGTGGAGGTCCTCCGCCTCGGCGTAGTGGAGCAGAAAGTCGCGGTGCTTGTCGGTCAGAGTCGGATGGTGAACGTGGACGTCGCCCGAGTACCAGCCGCGCTTCGGAAAGTCGACCCAGCGCGCGAGACGAATCGCCGTCTCGCTGTCGACTCCGGCACTCACCGAGAACTCGTGGCGCACGGGGACGAACTCCATGCCGCGTGAAACGGAGAGTCGATAATTCCCATCCTCGAGCTCGACGGAGAACTTCGCGTTCGTCTGAAAGCTGACGGGCTCACGCCAGTACGGGACAGAGAGGATCTCGCCGTAGACGTAGCTCCGATCGTTGTTGTCACCCTTTCCGGCCATCTTGCGCACGGGGCCGACCCAATCGGTCTTCGACTTGTCGTACTCGAGCCCGCGGTAGAACTCGTCGGTCCGCCCGACCTTCTTCATCACGCGACCATCGGGGGGCAGTCGAATCGTCTCGTCGTCGAGGCGGGTCAGACAGACCATCGCCGTCGTCTCCTTGCCGGTCGACGTGTCGACGAGGCGGAACGAGACTTTCGACTTCGGCAGGGCGATCGCGGCTTCGGCCTCGGGACTCGCGGGCTCCGGGCGAAAGACGAGCGCCGCCGCGGCACCGCAAGCGACGACTGCCAGGGCGAGCCCCACCGACCGGACGCGTTCTCGAATCGTCATATCTCCCTCCTTTCCGTTCCTGAGTGATCCCGCTCGTCCGTTCGACGATACTCGAAGCCGTCCCGCGATTTTCTCGAAAAACTCGTGACCGAACCCTCGTGGAGCGATCTGGCATCTCGACATGCGAGGTTCTGACACCCGACTCTCCCGATCGGCACTCGGCGGAGACGCTCAATCCTTCGCGTTCACGGGCCTCGCGCCGCGAACGTATCGGATCATCGCGATCGACGGGGGACTCGATCGGTGCGCCGAAAGGAAGTCGAGGTCAAGATCGGTTCCCGCTCGCGACGGCGGATCGAGATCCGCTTCGATCGAGCTCGCCTACCTTTTCAGCGTGGCAGGCTCCGCCATCTCCGAATTGAGCTTGTTCCACTTCCCGAGAAGCTCGCGTGCCTGCTCGGGATTCTCGACGAGGAGATTCTTCGATTCGGAGGGGTCCTTCGCGAGATCGTAGAGCTGCCACTCG
This sequence comes from uncultured Planctomycetia bacterium, assembly GCA_964478085.1. Lineage (GTDB taxonomy): Bacteria > Planctomycetota > UBA8108 > UBA8108 > UBA8108 > CAYMLL01. The sequence continues at coordinate 1,796 of CAYZGY010000263.1, read as the reverse complement.
ACCTCCGATCGCCCTCGCGGATTGAGAACGAGCTTCCAATCCCCGACTCGTATCGCTGTCCGGCGCCCCTGTCTCCAGAACAGAGTCTCATGCGGGCGGCCCGTGTTCGCCCCCGTCAGATACGGCAGGAGGTCGACGCCGTCGATGGGTCGATTCTTCGGGACAGAGAGGCCTGCCGCGGCGGCCGCCGTTCCGAAGATGTCGAGCGAGCTGACGGGCTTGTCGTAGGTCTTCCCCGCGGGGATCTTTCCGCTCCAGCGAGCGAGAAACGGCACGCGGATCCCGCCTTCGTACATGTCACCCTTTCCACCGCGCAGGGGCTTGTTGCTCGACGTCAACTCTCGCGTCGGTCCGCCGTTGTCGCTGAGGAAGAAGACGAGCGTGTGCTCATCGAGGTCGGAGTCCCGAATCTTCGCGAGCACGTCGCCGACGCTATCGTCCAGGTTCGCGAGCATCGCTGCGAAGATGCGGCGATGCACGTCTTCGATATGCTCGAAGCGTTTCATGTACTTGTCCGCGCCTTGGAGCGGACTGTGGACGGCGTTGTGTGCGATGTAGAGAAAGAACGGACGCTCTTGGTGACGCTCGATGAAGTCGATCGACTCGCGCGTCCACACATCCGTCAGGTACGCGGTCTCCGCGTGCGGCTGGCTCTCTCGCAGGATCGGATTGTTCGCGTCGTACTTCGGCTCCGAGTTGCCCATGTGCGTCGATAGGATCAGACGCCCGTCGCGACTCGTCCATCGCCCCTTGCCGCCATCCGGAAGCGCACGGCGTCGAAGCATCGTCGTGACGCCCTTCCACGGCGGCGGGACGAAGAAGTGTCCCTCGTGCAGAAAGCCGAAGAACTCGTCGAAGCCCTGGTGACGCGGATGGAACTCGGGATTCGCGCCGAGGTGCCACTTGCCGACGAGTCCCGTCGCGTATCCGGAATTTTGAAGCAACTCGGCGATCGTCCGTTCCGCGAGCGGGAGCCCGAGCCCGTCGAGGTGATTGCGGTAGCCCGTCGGATTGTGCTCGTAGCCGAAGCGTGCCGGGTAGCGCCCGGTCATGAGGCCGGCGCGCGAAGGGCTGCAGTACGCCGCGGTGACGTAACC
>CAYZGY010000263.1:0-689 GCA_964478085.1 uncultured Planctomycetia bacterium | reverse complement strand
TCGCGTGCGAGCGAGTCGATGTGCGGCGTCGGAATCTCGGAATTTCCCTGACAGCCGAGCTCTCCGTAGCCGAGGTCATCGGCAAAGATCACGACGACGTTCGGACGACGCGCGTGCGCTTTCGACGCCGCGCTGCACGACGCGATCACGGTGATCGCAGCGATCGCGAGACATGTGACGAAGACTCTCTCGATCATCACGATCCCTGACGCTTCAGAAGATCCGAGGAGCGCATCCACTGCTCACAGCGCTTCGGCCACGTCGTCACGGGCAGCTCGGTCCTCCGAAGACCGTAGCCGTGTCCGCCCTTCTCGCAGATGCGCAGCTCGGCGGGAACTCCTGCCTGCTTGAGCGCGGCGTAGAGCATCGCCTGCTTGAGCGCGGCGTAGAGCATCGCCGGGTTGAGCGGAGTGACGCGATCGTCATTCGCGTGAGCGAAGAACATCGGCGGCGTCTTCTTCGTCACGACGACCTCGGGGACGAGCTTCGTCGGTTCTTTCGGATCGACGATCCACGCAGGGTAGATCAGCACGGCAAAGTCCGGCCGGCTCGAAACGTCGTCGGCCGCGTCGACCCGCTCGCACGTCCGCTTCGGGCGGCAGCTCCTTGGTTTCCCCAGGCGGCTTGCCCGGCCAAAGGTTGAACTTGAGAGGTTCGCCCAGCGAGCTCTTCGACTCCCGCGCCGAGAG
>CAYZGY010000262.1:0-9490 GCA_964478085.1 uncultured Planctomycetia bacterium | reverse complement strand
GGGTGAATCGATCGAGCCTCGCTCGATCGAGAGGGGGCTTCCCGAAAGCCCCCTTCAGAATCAAGAAACCGCACGCTACTTCACCCCTCCTTGCTGGTCGGGGTGAATCGATCGAGCCTCGCTCGATCGAGAGGGGGCTTCCCGAAAGCCCCCTTCAGAATCAAGAAACCGCACGCTACTTCACCCCTCCTTGCTGGTCGGGGTGAATCGATCGAGCCTCGCTCGATCGAGAGGGGGCTTCCCGAAAGCCCCCTTTAAAAATTGAACTGGAACCGAATCTCACCGACGTGAAGGTTTCCATACGCCGACGGGTGCGACCAGACGTAATTGAACATGACGCGGAACACAGGGTTCCAGTACCAGTTCACGCCGGCCGTCACGTCGTGGAGCTCGGTGTTGGCCGTCGAGAGATCCTGGCCCGTATCGAGATCGAGGAACGAGTAACGGACAGCACCTTCCCACGCGCCGGAGCCGTCGCCGCCGAGGAAGTTGTTGTTCGGCTTGACGCGCTTGAAGACACCCTTCTTGGTGTCGTACGGACGCACTTCACCGGTGAAGAAGTAGCTCGCCATGATGTACGCACCGAAGGAGCAGAAGTCGTTCTGACCCTGGACGCCGTTGGCGAACATCGCCATCGCCTCTCCCTGGAGAGAGAAGGGACCGCAGACGTAAGCAGCCTCACCACCGAGGCGCTGGTCGTTGTTGACGCGGATCGTGCCGGTGTCGACAAAACGCGTCGCGAGGTGAGCCGAAGGACGCTGGCGGTAGCGCGCGGAGTTGTTCGGCGCACCCTGGAACGAGCCGGCGATTCCGAGGTGAAGGACCTGCTCGCCCTTGTTCTCGTAGATCGGCAGGTAGGTTCCACGACCGGTGACCGAGTAGTCGCCGTCGCCCGAGCCGAACGCCGTCTGGTTGTTCGTGTTGCGGAAGACACCGATCGCCCACGTGCCCGTGGGGTGCTCACCGAACGTGTTGTGAGCCATGACACCGACGTTACGCGCAGGCGTGAAGACCGAAGTCAACGAGCGCTCCATGAACGTGATGTAGTTCGAGCTCGTGAGCTCCTCGAGACCGAAGGGCTCCTTGAAGTGACCGACGCGGACACCCCCGATGCAGTCGAGGCCTGTGAGGCCACCGTAGACATCCTTGAAGCCGGGTCGGTTCGTGGTGTTGCTACCGGCGAAGTCGTACTGCGCCTTGTACTCGAAGTTCTTGTGGACCTTACCCGACATGTAGAGCCGGGCGCGGCGGAACTCGACGCCGTCGGCCTGATCGCCGAACATCGCCTCGTTGTCGCCATCCTCGGCGAACCAAGCCGCATCGAGCTGACCACGGCCACCGATCTTGAGCGACGCCTGGCCGTTGTTCGACTTGAAGACGATGCCGTTGTTCCACGTGGCGACGAGCGCCCAGGGGTCAGCTGCGGGGACCTTCGCAAGCGCGGCCTCGACTGCGGACAGACGAGTCTCGACGTTTCCTGCCTCGCCTTGACCATGGACACTTCCCGTCGTGAGAGCGAAGAGCGCGACAAACGCCCCTGCGATCGACAGACGTTGCATTCTGGATTCCTCCCAAGAAAACCCGCGTTCGAGTGCTTCCGAGCGTGAAACCACCTCACGTTCCGAGACTCGAACTCTACCTAGTTCCGATTCATGCCGCTGAAGGTACGGAACAAGCGTGAACTCCGCGTTAAGAGGAGGTGAATCTGAAGAGAATCACACACCCTGTCGCGGGGTTATCGGGACGGCTCACGACATGCTCCGAAAAAGTCGGGTGGGCACCCGAACAGCCCGCTAATGCTCTTCACTGGCGGGCAGCATACAGGGTTCGGGTGAAGAGGTCCAGATCCGATGATGGTTCCAGAAGACGATGCCTGGAACGATGCGGGACCCTGCCAAGACTGACCTGACCAGCCGCGAACGCGCGCGAACTCGCTCGATCGCGCTGTCGCTCTTCGCGATCTTCCAGATCTTCTTCGTCCTGACCACGAGCGGACGCCTTCACGTCATCGACGAGTATTCGGCGTTCTACATGACCGAAGGGCTCGTCGAACGAGGCTCCGTGGCGCTGCCCCCCGAGAAGGCGTTCTTCGGACGGCGCGCAGACGACGGCTCGTTCCACAGCCCGTACGGGCCCCTTCGGGCCTACCTCGCGGTTCCGGGATACCGATTCGGAGCTTGGCTCGCGGATCGGACCGAATCCGAGGAAAAGCAGCGCGAAACACTGCTCTGGTTCGGGACGACGCTCGTCAATACGACGCTCTCGGCACTCGGGGTCGCCCTCTTTTTCGTGCTCGCGCGCCGCCTCGGGGCACGGCTCCTGCCCGCCCTGGTCGCCACGCTCGCGTTCGCGATCGCGACGCCCCACTGGCACTACTCGACGACGTACTTCAGCGAGCCTCTGACGACGGCCCTCTTGCTCGCCGCGGCTTGGGCGGTGCTCGCCTACGTCGATCGAGAACGGCGGAGCTCGGAGGAATCGTCGCCGGAGAACGCGCGAGAGGGCGCACCGATCGGCTGGCTCGTCCTCGCATCGGTGCCGCTCGCGCTCGTGTCGCTCGAGCGCCTCGTCCTCGCGATCGTCTTTCCTGCCTACTCCTTGGCCGTCCTATTCCTGACGCGCGGGACGTGGCCACGCCGCATCGCCCGCACGGCCCTCTACTGCGTCCTACCGTCGATCTCGATCGCCGCGTACATGGCCTGGAACTACGCGAGATTCGGCGACGTGATGCAGATCGGCTACCCCGAGAGCTTCGAGGGCGCGACTCTGCCACCCGGCGCGTTCGAGGAGCCGTTCTTCCGAGGACTCTTCGGGCTGACGCTCAGCCCGGGCAAGGGGCTCTTCCTCTTCGCGGCACCGACGATTCTCGGCCTGGCGCTCGCACTTTCGTTCCACCGCAGGATCGGCTGGCGAGGCACGTGGCTACTCTTCGTACCGCTCGCCCCGATCGCGTTCTACAGCGGCTTCTCGTACTGGGAAGGCGGCTTCTCGTGGGGACCGCGTTACATCGTTCCCGTCATCGCGTTCTGGCTCCTTCCGCTCGCGATCCGCTCGCCCGAGCGTACGAGCGGTCGCCTCGTGTACGCCTCGACCTTCGCCCTCTCCGCGGTCGTGAGCTTTCTCGGCATCGCGACGAGCTTCCTCGAGTGCCAGGTCGACCAGGGCTACTACTTGCCCGGCTTCCGCTACAACCTCGACTACTCGTTCTTCGACGTCACCTCGACGGTCTTCGCGCACTACGTCGAGTCAGCCCTCGACGGAGCCTTCCTCGCCGAGCCTGTCGGTCTCGGATTCGACCGGTGGTTCTTCCTCTTCGCGAAGACCGGATTCGACACGACATCCCTGAGCGTGATCGTCGCCACGCTGGGAGGGCTTCTCATCGGCTGGATCGCCGCGCTCTTCGCCGTCGTTCGTAGCGACGCGGTCGACGAGGACAGCGCGGTCGACGAGGACAGCGCGGTCGACGAGGACAGCGCGGTCGACGAGGACAACGCGAACGAGGAGGACAACGCGAACGAAATCCGCGAGCCGCGCAGACCCGTTGCCGCCCTATTGGATGCTACCCGCGAGGTACTTGAGGATACCGCGGATCGAGATGAATCCGATCGGCTTGTCACCGTCGACGAAGGGGACGTGACGGTAGCCGCCGACGGACATCATGTTGAGCGCACGCGCTAGCGAATCCTTGGCGGTGAGCGCCTGAGGATTCGGCGTCATCACGGAACCGAGGTCGATCTCGCCGAAGGCGGACTCGCGACCGCCGCAACGTTTGACGAGGTCGTTTTCGGTGAAGATCCCCGAGAGGGACTCGTTGCCGTCGACGACGAGAACGCTGCCGTAACGCAGCTTGCTCATTCGCTCGACCGCGGTCTGAACCGAATCGCTCTCGAAGAGAACCAAGGGCGAAGGCGCGTTGAGCTGCGATAACGGATCCGCGAGGATCATCTCGTGAATGCGGCCGAGCTCGGGCTCGGGGAGCCGGACGTCCGTCAGGCTTTCGCCGCAGCCGCCACACTCGTCGTCGCCGAGGATGATCTTCGCGTCACAGTGAGGGCATCTCACGATGTGTTTCCCCTACTCCACGTTTCTGTGCTTACGCTACGGTCTTACGCTACTTCCCACGTATCTCCGGCCGACAGAAGCGCCTGAAGATCACCGGCACCCGACTTCGACTGCGCGTCCGAGACCTTCTGCGTGAGGATGTCTTCGTACGTCGGGCGCTCGATCGCGCGCAGAACTCCGAGAGGAACGGGCGTCGAGACGTCCTTTTCCTCGAGCTGCGCGAGAAGGTACGCGAGCGTCGGATCGGGATCCTTCTCGTCGTGCACGAGGAGCTCGTCTTCGGAAACGCCGCCCTCGCCGAGCTGCACGACCTCGGGCTTGAGGCGGTTGAGGCGAATTCCCTTGTCACGATCCTTACCGAAGATCATCGGCTTGCCGTGCTCGAGGGCGATCGTGCGATCCGCGCGGATCGGCTTGTCCGTGAAGCCCTTGAACGCGCCGTCGTTGAAAATGTTGCAGTTCTGGTAGATCTCGATGAACGCGACGCCCTTGTGATCGGAAGCGCGCTGGAGGACGTACTGCAGGTGCTTGACGTCCGCATCGAGAGTACGCGCGACGAAGGTCGCTTCCGACGCGAGCGCGAGACACATCGCGTTCATCGGGAAGTCGACCGAACCGTCGGGCGAAGACTTCGTCCGCTTGCCCTGCTCGGATGTCGGCGAGTACTGACCCTTTGTCAAACCGTAGATGCGGTTGTTGAAGAGCATCACCTTGATATCCATGTTGCGGCGCAAGCAATGGATCAGGTGGTTGCCACCGATGCTGAGTCCGTCTCCGTCACCCGTGACGACCCAGACGTCGAGATCGGGGCGAGCGATCTTGAGGCCCGACGCGAAGGTCGGCGCGCGGCCGTGGATGGAGTGGAAGCCGTACGTGTTCATGTAGTACGGAAAGCGGCTCGAGCAGCCGATTCCCGACACGAACACGACGTTCTCTCTCGGGATGCCGCGCTTCTGGCAGATCTCGGGCATCACCTTCTGCATCTGCGCGAGAATCGAGTAGTCGCCACAGCCCGGGCACCAGCGAACGACCTGGTCCGAGGTGAAGTCGGCCTTCGTGTAATTCTCGATTTCCTGAAGGCGCTCGGGAGACAGCTCTTGGGGACGGTTGATATCGATCGTCATTTCGTTGATTCTTTCGGAAGCCGTTCGACGCTCTTAAAACATCTCTTCGATCTTCTGCTCGACCTCTTCGATCTGGAACGGTTGTCCTTCGACCTTGTTGAGGCCGACCGCCGGGATGCAGAACTTCGCCCGCAGCAAGAGGAGCAGCTGCCCCATGTTCATCTCGGGGACGAGCACCTTGTCGAACTTGCTGATGACGTCACCGAGGTTCTTCGGGAACGGGTTGATGTGTCTGAGGTGCGCGTGCGAGCAGCGGCCGCCGCGACTCTGAACGCGGCTGACGGCCGAGCTCACGGCACCGTGCGTGCTTCCCCAAGAAAGCACGAGAACGTCACCTTCGGGCTCCCCGTCGACCTGGAGGTCTGGAATGTCGTTCGCGACGCGCTCGATCTTCTCGGCGCGAATGTCCGTCATCCGCTGGTGGTTCGCCGGATCGTAGCTGACGTTTCCGGTGTGCTCTTCCTTCTCGATTCCACCGACGCGGTGCTCGCAACCGACCGTTCCGGGAACGGCCCAGGGACGCGCGTAGGTCTCTTCGTTCCTCTTGTACGGCAGGAACCCGTCGGGATTCGTGTGGTGCTTGACCTCCATCTTCGGGAGATCCTCGACTTGCGGGATCTTCCAGGGCTCCGCGCCGTTGGCGAGGTAACCGTCGGAGAGGTAGAAGACCGGGATCATGTACTTCGTCGCGATGCGGACGGCTTCGATCGACATCGCGAAGCAGTCCGACGGCGACTGAGGAGCGAGCACCACCGCGGGGCACTCGCCGTTGCGGCCGTACATCGCCTGGAGAAGATCCGACTGCTCGGTCTTCGTCGGAAGTCCCGTCGAGGGTCCGCCACGCTGGACGTTGATGACGATGACCGGCAGCTCGGTCATGACCGCTAGCCCGATCGCTTCGCCCTTGAGCGCGACGCCCGGGCCGCTCGTTCCCGTCAAGCCGATCGCGCCGGCGTACGCCGCTCCGATAGCGGAGCCGATCGCCGCGATCTCGTCCTCCGCCTGGAAGGTCTTGACGCCGAAGTGCTTGAACGCCGCGAGCCCCTCGAGGATCGGGCTGGCAGGCGTGATCGGGTACGAGCCGTAGAAGAGATCGAGACCCGAGAGGTGCGCCGCGGCGACGAAGCCCATCGCCGTCGCCTCGTTCCCCATCAGCATCCGGTACGTGCCCGGCTCGAGCTTCGCTTTGCCGACCTTGAACTGGTTCGTGAAGAGCTCGGCGGTGTCGGCGTAGTTGTAACCGGCCTGGAGGGCCTTCACGTTCGCCGCAGCAACCTCGGGCTTCTTCGCGAATTTCGTCTCGAGGACACGAGTCGTCGAATCGAGCGGACGGTCGTACATCCACAGCATCATGCCGAGCGCGAACATGTTCTTGCAGCGTCCGGCGAGCTTGTGGCTGATGCCCGTATCCTTGACCGCTTCCTGGGTCAGGCTTCCGATCGGCACCGAGATGACGTGGTAACCGCCCAGCGAATCGCCCTCGCGCGGGTCGGCATCGTAACCGGCCTTGACGAGGTTGTTCTTGCGGAAGGTATCCGTGTTGAGAATCACCGTGCCGCCCGGAATCAGGTCACTCAGGTTGACCTTGAGGGCGGCCGGGTTCATCGCGACGAGCACGGACGGTGCGTCGCCCGGCGTCAGGATATCGTAGGAAGAGAAGTTGAGCTGGAAACCACTGACGCCCGGCAGCGTTCCGGCGGGCGCACGAATCTCCGCGGGGAAGTCCGGGAGGGTCGAGATATCGTTTCCAACGAGGGCACTGTTGTGCGTGAACATCGAACCGGTGAGCTGCATTCCGTCACCGGAGTCACCCGCGAAGCGGATGATGACGTTCTCCAACTCCTTGGCCGCGTCATTAGGAAGTGGAGAAGCTTGCGTCTCGGTTGCCATACCCTGCTACCTGAGGCCCTGCATAATTGGCGATCGTGGCTCAGGACTCGATTCCGAAGTCCGTTTCGATCACTGACTTTCGTCGGGCCGTCCTGCCGTTCCGAAAGTCCTGTTTGCGCTCTTAAATTTCCCCGCAGAAAACGGTCTTACGTTTCCTACGACAATTCTAACCCTAAGCACGATTCTTGGCCGACGCCACCGAGAGAAAAACCATCGGAAGCACTTTCCGGAACGAGCACTTTCCGGAACGAGCACAGTCCGGAACGAGCACTTTCCGGAACGAGCACTTTCCGGAACGAGCACTTTCCGGAACGAGCACAGTCCGGAACGAGCACTTTCCGGAACACCTCGCCCCCGCTCGGGTCGGCCTAGTTGTCGATTCCTCTCTTCGCTTCTCTCCTTTATCCACCGTCGAGTGGAATGGGCAGCGGCTGGTCTCCTTGGGGAGGGAGATTGAGGACGTCCGCTGGAAAGTGATCAGCGAGGTGGGCGATGATGTCGCTCGTCGACACGAGCCCGACCAACGCACCGTCACTATCCTTTACGGGAAGATGGCGGTAGCCCCCTTCCGTCATCCACCGGATGGCTCGATCCACCGTATCTTCTGAAGACAGTGTCTTGGGCGACGCAGTCATCAGAGACTGGATCGGGGTTTTGGCGCTCTCGCCAGCACGAGGCTGGAGAGTCGCCACCTTGTCGAGGTAGTCGCGCTCGGTGAAGATGCCGGCGACCGAGTTATCGGCGTCGAGCAAGAGGACGGCCCCCTTGCTCTCGGGCGTCTGAAGCAGCTCGACGACATCGGTGACCGACGCTTCGGCCGAAGCCGTCACGGGTGACTCGCCACAGAGTCCGAGCACTTTCTGTTGCCGGAGGACGTCCTCGACTCGAGGCGTCCCGCCTCCCGGTTCCGCTCCACTCACAGGAGCACTCTTCTCGTCAGGCGAACTCATCGCCTTTTCCAGCCTCTCGGAGGAGGCCGGCCTCTCCAAGGAAGGCCCGCCGTCGGGGGGACACCGTCAGGAGGACACCTTCAACAGGACTCCGGTAACACATCCAACTCGGAGAAATCGTGATAGACCGAAGCCCTCCGGACATCCTTGCTTTCCGCTGAAGATCGATCGAGCGAAACCGGTTCGAAACTGCCGGATCGGCAGTCGGACGTCGAAGAGGGCTTCCCACGCGTTTCACGTTCCTCGAGAAGGCCTCGAGCAGGCGAGCCTGCTGGTTTCCGGTCTCCTTGACGACGATGCCGGTCGCGTCGTCTCGAGCCCGGATGAAGGGCTGAAGAGTACCCGAACGATTCGGCTTCATCCAATATTTCCGAAGTACCCTAAAGGCTTTTTTTGTGGGTGAATCGGACGGTGAAACGGGGGTCTCCGAGGCACGGCAAAACGCGCGCCCGAAGGGCCGATTCGCCCAACTTTGACCACTCGAGCGACGCATCTTGTCCATGTGACAATTCTGCGCCCCGAAAGTGACCAAGGCTGTCGGTCGGGCATTCCCTCCCCATCCTCTGCCGTACTACGAACTTCTCGCGAATTCCGCCAGCGTTCCCGAATCGGGCCCGCCCCTTGCCGACCGAACGCGCGGGAGAGGACGTTCACGAACAGAGTGGCAGTCCTACGGCAGTTGCACGAAAGAGAGGAAGGAAATCGAGATGCAGCGTCTACGCTGGATTCTGACCGTGGTCTTAGTGGGGACTTCGTGGGATGGGGCGTTCGCGCAAAGTGGGGACTACGACGAGATCATGGGACGCGGAGACGTCAACAACGACGCAAACGTCGACATCAGCGACGCCGTCGCGCTCGTAAACTACATGTAGAACCAAACGCCCATTCCGCCGTGCATGGCGCAGGCCGACGTCGACGACGACGGTGACGTCAACTCCAACGACTTCACTTACTTGACGTCCTACCTCTACGGAAGTGGGGCCGAGCCGCCCTACCCGGGACCGTACAACAACCAGTGCGTGAATGACGGAACTCCATCGCCGTTATCCTGCGAGGCCAACTGCGACGACTGACCATATCTTCGGGCCATCGTCATTCGACGGAACTCCACCTCTCCGAAGAAGGCCTTCAGGGTTCTGGATCTCGTGCCACGCCTGCGGAATCCCGGCTTGCGGTAGCCGTCGACAGTAGGAGCGGCGTTCTCGTGTCGACTGGCGAGGAAGTACTCGAGAAGAAGGCGCCCGACAACAAGCACCTTGCGGACGACTTCGACATCGACATCGTGAAACTCTCGACGGTCGCTCGAGCTGTCGAGGTCCCTCGGGCTGTCGAGGTCGCTCGGGCTGTCGAGGTCCCTCGGGCTGTCGAGGTCCCTCGGGCTGTCGAGGTCCCTCGGGCTGTCGAGGTCGCTCGGGCTGTCGAGGTCGCTCGGGCTGTCGAGGTCCCTCGGGCTGTCGAGGTCCC